>NZ_JAUBQM010000062.1:0-39837 GCF_036701245.1 Microcoleus sp. Pol14D4 | reverse complement strand
ACATCTTAACTTCTACTTAGATCCACCTCCCTCATTATACATGATTTATGATTTACAAATCATTTGCGATCGCTATATCAAGAATGGGTAAAAGAAACGCGCTCAAAAGTATCAACAGGAATAGCTCAACTCGATCGCGGCGAAGGGATTGATGGAGAAATAGTCATAGCAAGATTGCAGGAAAAATTTCGCAAAATGCGGGAGAACTAAAGATGAGTCGCTACATTGTTTCTCCAGAAGCGAGTCGCGATTTAGATGAAATTTCTGATTACTTTGCAGCTAGAAATATTGAATCTGGAGAACAGTTTGTCGAGGAGTTCAATCGAAAGTGTCGCAATTTAATTAACTTTCCTAATATGGGTCGTAGTTACGAGGAACTAGCTGCTTCTGTGCGGGGGCTTCCTCTCATGGGTTACATTATTCTTTATCCGGCGATAGACAGTAGAATTGAAATTATCAGGGTGGTGAGGGGAGAACGGGATTTACCGTCGCTATTTTCTGATGAAGATGAGTGATATCATTGGTGTCAACTTAATGTAAAACCTAGTCACAGACGGCTTTTGACCATTAAACTTAGATCCCCCCTAGCCCCCCTTAAAAAGGGGGGGACAAGATTCTTCTCAAAGTCCCCCTTCTTAAGGGGGATTTAGGGGGATCTAGACTAGGCTAAAAGCGAGATTGATCAAGGGTTTGAGTCTTAAGTTGACACCTATGGGCCGTGCCGTGTCCTCTATATCATTCCGATGCAACCGGAAACGATATGACTAACAGTTAGAGTGTTTGCCAAATGTAAGGTGCGCTTAGGAACGGGCAAGATGCCCGTTCCACAAAGAATGAGTTTTATTGTGGGGTGAGCCGGAAAGCCCGCCCAGAAAAGGGTTTATCGCCCGCTAGCTAAAGCCTCCCGCAATTTACGGCGCTGCGATTTATCCCGAAGTTCTGGAGTCGCCATCCGCAACACAAAATCCAGCAACCAAGGCGCAATTCGGTGACACCAAACTGCTAGATGACTTTGCCATCCTACCAAGATTTCCGGCGCATCTTTGTGCAATCCCGCGACAAGTGCTAGGGCAACTTTTTCGGGAGTTGTGGGCACTACCCACCGGAATTGTTCCAAGTCTCGCACCATGTCGGTATCTGTTAGAGATGGCAGCAAAGCTGTGACTCGAACATTGTACTGAGTTAACTCGCTACGCAAAGCTTGGGTGAATCCCAAAATGGCAAATTTGGTAGCAGAATAAGTCGCCATTGTGGGAGCGGCAATTTTGCCCATTAAGCTCGAAACATTGACGATTGTTCCCTCTTTTTGAGTCGCCATTCGTCGAGCTATCAAGCGGGTAATTGTGTAGGTTCCGAGCAAATTTAAGGCGATTTCTTCCTCGATTAACGGCAGCGGGGAACGCAAGAAAGATGCTTGGTGCGCGACGCCCGCACAGTTGACTAGCAGGTGAATCGGGCCGCAATCTCGCCAAGCTTGGGCGATCGCAATATTCACCGCTACTGACTGAGTTAAATCCAAAGCTAACGGCACTACTTCTGTGCCCAAAACATCGATTTCCTCTGCCAGTTCAATTAATTGCCTGCGGTTGCGCGCCACAATCAACAAACGTTTGACTCCTTGTCTCGCTAATTCCAGGGCGATCGATCGCCCAATTCCGCGCGAAGCTCCTGTAACAAGAGCTGTTTTTCCTTGAAGTTGCATAGATTAAACCTTTTGGTAGATACTCACTGCGGCACGGAGTTATGAGTTGTGAGTTGTGAATTATTAGTTATGAGTTGAATTTTTTGGCGGTAACAACTCATAATTCATAATTGTTGAAAAGGCTATCTTGTTTCGATAGACCTCATTTAGTTGTGGGGTTAACTCAAAACCAAAAACTGTTGAATCGCTAACGTGCGCGTGAGTTGAACTAAACTTTGGGTTTGCCAGAAATCAGTCAATTATCTGGTCTTTTAACCTCATGCCAGCAGACAAACTTGAGATGGGCAAACCGAGTCGAAATCATGGCAAAGCGGACTTTATTACCGCTGTTTCTTCAGTTCGCGGAGGCGGACTTTGCCTGTGTAGCCGCGAATAAACTCGCCTGGGATTGGTGACCCGCGAATTTGTGATTTACCGGGGTTGGAGAACCCCTCTTTCTTCACTCCGTGGAGGCGGATTTTGCCTGTGTAGCTGCGAATAAATTGGCAGGGAATATTCGCCGGGATGGGTTATTCGCCAGGGCTTAATTACCCCTCTTTTTTTAGTCCGCAGAGGCAGACGATATCCTGTGCAATTGCGACTTAAAATCGCCGGGGATTCGTGCGAATTGGCACAGGATAATTGAGCAATGCAGATTATCAATTCCACACCTCCTAGATATGAGAATTTCCTATCTACACACACCTTAACAACTTGACACAGAAGCGGCAACAATTTTTAATAAATCTTCCGCAACACTTCTTTACAATTTTCTCAGACTGCCGATTTCCAAGTGCCGTGAAAGCCCAAAGGTATGACACCGGGCAATTGTAGCTGGCAAACAGGTTCGCGGGAAAGTCCGTCGCTGTCAAATATCCAGACTTCGCTGCTGTCAGAATTGCCGTCGTAAACAACTGTCAAAATCCAACCTTTGTCTGAGGAAATATCTGGAACGTAGATGGGCTCTGCGGGATAGCGATTTTCGCCACAGTCGGCAATTGTGAGATTGCGGGTTTGCGTGTCCAAACGGGCGATCGCGCCGTAACGTTCCGGTACAATATCAACGTCAGGGCGATACATTGCCAGATAAATATATCGCGAGTCTTGCCCTATTTCTGAAGCAGGTACCGTCGGAAACTCGCAAGGTTGATCCAGCAATTCTTCGGCTGCTGTCACTTGGCCAGTTTGAGGATTTAGACACACCCGCCACAGGGAACCCTCCGCATCGGTGCGAGTTTCGCCCGCCGCTACTTCTTTCAGCCGCTGATTAGTTTGAAAGTCAGCGAAGCGCACAAAATCTACAGCCACCGAACCATCTTCCTTGACAAAACCGTTAGCAAAATGCCACTGAAACCAAGGTTCGGTTTCGCCGCGACTAACTAAAGAGAGAGTTTCCGAGTCAATAACTAATATCTGCGTTCCTAACTCCGGTTTCCATTCAAAAGACTCGCTGTAACTGCTAATTCCAGCTAAAACTTGTAAAGCTTTTAGTCGCATCGGTGGCACAAAAAATATGAGATACTTTCCCGCAAAAACAAAATCGTGGATCATCGGAATTCCATCTAAAGCAACTGTTGCTTTTTGGAATATTTGGCCTGTACTATCGCTTTTATAGAGATTCAACTTTGTACTAGCACCCTGTGTAATTCCAAAGTTAAAAATATTCCCAGTAATCGGGTCGCGCTTGCAGTGAGCTGAATAAGAATATCCACTTGGTAAACTTCCTAAATCGTCTGTTCCGCGAGTTTCTAAGGTTTGCAAATCGAGGATATGAGGCGGGCCTGCTTCCCACAAAGCTAAAAGCCTATCTGGCAAAGCTAAAACAGAAGTATTGGCAACATTCTTCACAGGTTTGCTCCACCGCAACCATGCCGGACCAGGTGCTGTCATGCCATAATTACTGTAGAGAAATTTATCAGCTTTTTCCTCAGCTTGATATCCCGCTGTTTCCACGTAGCGATAAACAGCCGCAGCACCCGCATCGGTAAAATGTACTGCCAAAATTGCACCGTCCCCGTCAAACCAGTGTCCCGCATTCGTGCCACCGCGTTGCAAACGTGCGGGCCCGTTGCGGTAGAGAGTTCCCCGCAATCCTGCGGGAATTTTACCGCTTTTAACCAATAGCTGAGTCAGCGGAAATTCCGCAGCCGGACGGGCTAAAGCTTGAGCCCAAGATTTTTTAGCTGAGATTTGAGTGTCTGTTTTCATTTGAAACTGGCAATTTTAAACTGATATTGCAGAAATTTTCCTATACAATTATAGCAAAAATCATCTATAACAGTGCTCGCGCGATCCATTCATCAAGGAATGAACAATTCTTCAATCCCCCAATCTAAAATCTAAAATCTAAAACTCAAATCTCAACCTGTACCTCACTTAATCGAACAAGGGTATAACACCTATGACTCTCCGCCGCCGTGCTCTGCTGACAACTTTTGGGCTGACTGCTATTGGTACTCAGCTTTTGCCTATCGCCCAAACCAACCTATCTCCCAAAAGTGCGATCGTGAAGCCGCGCCGCCTGCAAGTTGGCGATACTATAGCTTTAATCAATCCTGCCGCTTTCAACTATAAAAAAGAAATCGAGGATTTTTTTAAAGTTATCGAAAAGCTGGGATTAAAAGTTAAACTTGGAGAGCATTTTTACGATCGCTACGGCTATTTAGCGGGCAAGGATGCCGATCGCGCCGCCGATGTCAACGCAGCCTTTGCCGATGACTCAGTGCGAGCTATTTTTACCGGGATGGGCGGCTGGGGCTGCGGTCGGATATTGCCGCTCCTGGATTACAATACGATCGGCAACAACCCCAAAATTATTATGGGATTTAGCGATATTACTGCGCTGTTATTGGCGATTCATGCTAAAACTAATAGAGTTACTTTTCACGGCCCTTTAGGTGCGTCAACTTGGAGTCCCTTTACAGTGGATTACGTCAAAAAAGTTTTGTTTGACGGAGGTTCTGTGACGATGCAAAACTCCCAAAGCGTGCAAGTTCAAACAATCGGGCGGGGCACAGCTAGGGGCACACTAATCGGCGGCAATTTATCAGTAATAGCAGCAATGGTGGGTTCTGCATATTTACCGCAGTGGGAAAACAGTATTTTGTTTGTTGAGGAAGTTGGCGAAGAAGTTTATCGCATCGATAGAATGTTGACGCAGCTTAAATTAGCGGGCATTCTCGATAAAATATCAGGTTTTATTTTCGGACAGTGTACCAAGTGCGAAGCTGAAAAACCCCAAGAGTCCCTAACCTTACCTCAAGTATTGTCCGACCACATTCGCCCTTTGAAGATTCCGGCGTGGTACGGTTCAATGGTGGGACACATCCGGGAACAGTTCACTTTGCCGATCGGTCAAGAAGTCGAAATCGACGCTGACTCTGGTACAATTAAATTGTTAGAATCGGCTGTCAGCTAAATCTTAAACTATTCTGGATATTACCGAGGCAGAGCCTCCGGATCTGGGTTCCCAGGCAGAGCCAGGGAACGAGAAATAAATTTAACACAAAATCTGAAATATCGTGAAAAAAACCGTACAATTAATTAAACCCTTAACAGTAATAATTTTGACAATTTTTTGCCTGTTGCCGCTCAATGCCTGTGCAGCAAGTAAAACCGCAGATGGCGACGCCATTTACCAGCAGCGAACAGTGCACAATCCCGACGGAATCGGCAAATTTTATATGGGTAGAGAAATTGCCCGAGTCATGGGATATCAAGGCGCTGGTTGGCTGGAAAGACCGTCTCGGGGCATGGAAGAAAAATCAGCTCGATTAGTGAACAATCTCGATTTAAAACCAACCGATATTGTCGCCGACATTGGAGCGGGAACGGGATATTTTAGCTTTCGCATCGCTCCCTTAGTTCCAGAAGGAAAGGTTTTGGCAGTTGACGTGCAGCCGGAAATGATTAATTTTATTAAATTGAATAAACAAGAAAAAAATATTGCTAACGTTGAGCCAGTTTTGGGAAGTATAGACAATCCTAATTTGCCGGAAAACAGCGTTGATTTAGTTGTGATGGTCGATGCTTATCACGAATTTGCATATCCCAGAGAAATGATGCAAGGAATTGTGAAAGCACTCAAACCGGGAGGCCGCACGGTATCGATCGAGTATCGAGGCGAAAACCCGATGATTCCCATTAAAGGTTTGCACAAAATGACGCAGAAGCAGGTGAAAAAAGAAATGGCAGCAGTCGGTTTAGTATGGAAAGAGACAAAAGATATGTTGCCCCAGCAGCATTTGATGGTGTTTGAGAAACCATCTCAAATTTAGCAGCCAAACAGAGCGATTGTGTACCATTTTTACTCATTTTTGTCAAGGTACAAAAGACGTATTTTTGAGGCTCGCGATCGCTCGGTCAAACATACTAAGCCTTAAGTAACCCTTAAGATAGACATTTTACTAAAAATACCATTTACAATTAAAAATTGATAACCCAGAGGCGCTTCTTTCATTTTTCAAGCGAAGAAGTGTCGCTATTAAGAAGTACCAGCGTGAACATTCCAAGTTCCATCCTCACCATGCTCGCCGGCATCGTAGTGACTCTGATCAGTCTCTGGTACGGGCAGAATCACGGTTTGATGCCGATCGCCGCCTCTGACGAAGCATCCGACATAGACGCACTTTTCAATACAATGATGACCATTTCCACTGGATTATTTATCATGGTCCAGGGAGTGCTAATCTTTGCTGCAATTAAATATCGCCGCCGTCAAGGAGACAACACAGACGGGCCGCCTTGGCATGACAACTTTCCCTTAGAAATTCTTTGGACAGCCGTGCCGGCGGTGATTATTTTAGGAATCGGAGTCTACAGTTTTGAGATTTACAACTCAATGGGAGGCCTCGATCCGATGGGTAATCACGACCACGGCACCATGCAAGCGCACTCTAAAATGCGGGGAAGTGCGATCGCAGCCACACTCTCAGATACACCCCAAAACGCCCCTCAAATTCCGTCTCAAAAACTTGTTGCTTTAGGCGTAGGCGCTTCCCCAGAAAATGAAGACAAACCAGCAGACTTAGTTGTAAATGTCACAGGTTTGCAGTACGCCTGGATTTTTAGCTATCCAGAAAGCGGCGTTAGTTCCGGCGAACTGCATATGCCACTCAACCGCGACGTACAGCTAAATATCGCAGCCCAAGACGTGCTGCACGCATTTTGGCTGCCCGAATTTCGCCTCAAACAAGATGCAATTCCCGGGCGACCGAGCGAACTGAGATTTACACCAACTAAAACCGGCGAATACCGGGTTGTTTGTGCTGAATTGTGCGGCGCTTATCACGGAGCAATGAAAGCTGTAGCAGTCGTTCACACGCCAGAAGAATTCGACACTTGGCTGCAAAGCCAGCAAGTTGCTAGCAGTCAAAACTTAGAGCAAGCAGTTGCAGTCAATCCAGGTGAATTGTCAGACGGTGAATTTTTGGCTCCCTACGTCAGGGAAATAAAAATTAATTCCAAAACCCTAGAACAACTTCACCCAACTCATCACTAAAAATAGTCATTAGTTCCTGGCACTGAATCTTTGATCCTGGGCTAATAACTAATGACTAATAACTAATGACTAATAACTATGACACAAGCACAGTTCCAAGAAAGTGCAAACACTGAGGCTCGCGGAACAGCGCCCGCCGATAGACATTGGCGCGACTACTTCACTTTTAATACCGACCACAAAGTTATCGGTATTCAATACCTGGTAACAACATTTATTTTCTATCTAATCGGCGGCGTGATGGCAACTTTGGTGCGAACAGAACTCGCCACCCCCGACGCCGATTTTGTCACCCCCGAACTCTACAACAGTTTATTTACTGTTCACGCCACGGTGATGATATTCCTGTGGATCGTACCCGCCGGAGCGGGATTTGCTAACTTTTTGATCCCCTTAATGATAGGGGCACAAGACATGGCATTTCCCAGGCTGAATGCCGTTGCCTTTTGGCTGATTCCCGTAGGCGGCGTGTTGCTGTTGAGCAGTTTTTTGGTGGGAGCTCCGCAGGCGGGTTGGACTTCCTATCCGCCTTTGAGCTTAGTTACTGCTCAAGCGGGAGAAGAAATTTGGATTCTCAGCGTTTTGATTCTGGGAACTTCTTCGATTTTGGGGGCGGTTAATTTTGCCGTTACCATCTTTACCATGCGCGTTCCGAGCATGAGTCTCAATGAAATGCCTTTGTTTTGCTGGGCGATGATTGCGACTTCAGCTCTGACTTTGATTGCTACTCCAGTGTTAGCTGCAGCTTTGATTTTGCTGTCGTTTGACTTGTTAGCGGGGACGGCATTTTTTAACCCCACAGGCAACGGCGATCCCATCGTATACCAGCATTTATTCTGGTTTTATTCGCACCCGGCAGTTTACATTATGATTATGCCCTTTTTCGGGGTGATTTCAGAAGTTTTGCCGGTGCATTCCCGCAAGCCAATTTTTGGTTATTTGGCGATCGCATATTCCAGTCTCGCGATCAGCTTTTTGGGCTTGATCGTGTGGGCGCACCATATGTTTACCAGCGGCACTCCCGGCTGGCTGCGGATGTTTTTTATGATCACGACTATGATCATCGCCGTACCAACTGGGATTAAAATATTTAGCTGGTTGGCAACTATTTGGGGAGGCAAACTCCGGCTTGTCAGCGCCATGCTATTTGGGATGGGTTTTATCTCAACATTTGTCCTCGGCGGCATCACCGGGATCATGGTAGCTTCGGTACCTTTCGACATTCACGTTCACGACACTTATTTTGTCGTCGCTCACCTGCACTACGTGCTGTTTGGCGGCTCGGTGTTTGGAATTTACGCTGCTTTTTACCACTGGTTCCCCAAAATGACGGGGCGGATGATTAATGAATTTTGGGGTAGAGTTCACTTTGTTTTAACCTATGTTGGCTTTACTGTAACTTTCTTGCCGATGCACGCTTTGGGGATGCAAGGAATGCCTCGGCGGGTGGCAATGTACGACCCGAAATTTACCACAATTAATGTCATTTGTACTGTCGGTGCTTATATGCTGGCAGTGTCTACAATCCCGTTTATCATTAATGTGATTTGGAGCTGGAGGTACGGCCCGAAAGCAGGTGACAATCCTTGGCAAGCTTTGAGTTTGGAATGGATGACGACTTCGCCGCCCCCCATCGAAAATTTTGAAGGAGTGCCGGTATTGGCAACAGGGCCTTACGATTACGGCATGGAAAAAATTCAGAATACAGGGGAACGTCTCAGGCTCAAGCTGAGGGAAAATGCCACCCGCAACACCCAGAAAACAGGTATCCCTATTGCGGAGGCTCAAGCTTCAACTTTCTTTGGCGGTACTGCAACTTTGGTCGCTCCTGAATCAGAGGTAAATGCTGATTCTCCTGCTGATGAAAGTCAAGATGGCGAATAGTTATTAGTCATCAGTCATCATTTATTAGTCAAAAGTCATTAGTCATTAGTTATTAGTTATTGCGCGTTGCAATATCAGAACTTGGGACAAATGACTTTTGATAGTAACAGCACACCAGCGATCTAGGGATAAAAATTTTTCCCTCTTGCTTCTTCCCTCTTCCTTCTTCCTTCTATCCGTTACATCCGTTACATCCGTTACAGAATCCGTTGCCGAACTTCCTTCAACATCCATTACCAACTAGCAATTTATTATGCAAATTCCAGCGATCGATCCGACAAAAACAGCCCTAAATTACCATCACGAGGGCGAAGTAGAAGCACACGGTGTCGAGCATCCCGACCACCGAATGTTAGGTGTAATTGTGTTCCTTTGCGCTGAAGGCATGATATTTTTCGGTATGTTTGCCGCGTATTTGATTTATCGGGCGATGGCCCCCGTGTGGCCTCCTGAAGGTACGCCGGCGCGAGAGTTATTGCTGCCGGGAATCAATACGGTAATTCTGATTGCTAGCAGTTTTGTGATTCACAATGCGGATACTGCAATCAAAAAGAATGATGCCGCCGGAATGCGGAATTGGTTGCTCGTAACTATTGCTATGGGCGCAGTTTTCTTGTTCGGTCAAGTTTACGAATACACTCATTTAGAGTTTGGCTTGACGACGAATTTGTATGCCAGTTGCTTTTACGTTTTGACTGCTTTTCACGGCTTGCACGTTACCTTGGGAGTGCTGTTGATGGTGGCGGTGGTGTGGCGATCGCGCGCACAAGGTCACTATTCTAGCGAGCACCACTTCGGAATCGAAGCGACTGAGATTTACTGGCACTTTGTGGATGTGATTTGGATTGTTTTGTTTCTGTTACTTTATATTTTGTGATGCCAGAGGCTTTTTGGCCTCTGCCGCAAGAGATTTGTATGACCCCCAATTGGGGGTTTTTTATTGTTTGGAGAGTGCGATCGACTTTCATTCACCCTCTCACAGCCGATCGCGCTAAACTAAAAGTAGCAATTCTCTTATCCAGCAGCATTGAGAAAATTATGCAGTGCGAATTGTGCGATCGACAAATGGAAGCATTAACCGCCCATCACCTCACCCCCAAACAAAACACCAAGCGGAAAAACGAAGATCCCAGCCCGACAATCGACATTTGCTCAGCCTGTCACCGCCAAATTCACTCTCTATTTGACAACAAACACCTCGCCCAAGAGCTCAATACCCTGGAAAAGCTCAAAAATAACCCAGAACTCCAGAAATTTGTCTCTTGGATTAAGAAACAAAAAACCGACAAACGCATTCAAGTACGCGGCAAAAAAGCTTGAGCGCAATGCCCGAGCTCAGATATATAGTCCTGGACGCAGTTACTGTCTGAAACCCGGTTATTCATAAAATTTTCGTTTTCCAAACCAAAATTTTGCATAGCAACCCGGTTTGTTTGCGTAAATCCTAGTATCATAAAACTTCATTAAGATTGTAAGCATCAATAAACAATGGTAGTACCATATAGTCAAGAAAGTAAAATAAAAACTTGTTGCGCTAGTTAAAAAATGGAGAGTCTGGATGCAACTAGCAGAGAGGCACATCATTAAATCTACGGAACACCGTTTCGCCCAGATTGATGAATTAGCTTTTAAATCCAAGAATCTCTACAATGCCGCTAACTACGTCATTCGTCAGAGTTTTGTCTATGGATGGGGTTACATTAATTACAACGAGATGAACCGTTTAATGAAGTCTCATCAAGCCTACAAGGTTTTGCCAGCCAAGGTCAGTCAACAAATCTTGATGATATTGGACAAGAACTGGAAATCGTTTTTTGAAGCAGTCAAAGCTTACAAAGTTGATTCCTCTAATTTTCCGGGTCGCCCGAAACTACCCAAGTACAAAGATAAAGTCAAGGGTCGAAATATTCTTGTCTATACGATTCAGGCGATGAGTAGCAAGCAATTGAAGAAAGGAATTATCAAGCTTTCGGGTACAGAAATCTCAATACAAACCCAAATAAAACCCGAGAGAATTTGCCAAGTTAGGCTGGTTCCCAAATGTGATTCCTATGTAATTGAGGTAATTTATAATGAACAGGAGTCCACCTTCGAGCAGATTCAAAAACAAGCAGTAGCTAGTATCGATTTGGGACTAAATAATTTAGTGGCGTTAACTTCAAATCAGTCGGGTTTTACCCCTCTCCTGATTAACGGACGACCATTGAAATCGCTCAATCAGTTCTACAACAAGCGTAAGGCACAACTACAATCTCAATTGAAAGGAAGTAGCAAGACATCATCCCGTATTCAACGCCTAACTCGTTGTCGCAATCAAAAAGTAGATAATTACTTGCACTCCTCCAGCCGACTTATCATTAATCTTCTCGTCGCACGAAAGATTGGAACGCTAGTAATTGGAAAAAACCTACAATGGAAGAGCGAGATTAGCTTAGGGAAGAAAACCAATCAGAACTTCGTAAGTGTTCCTCATGCCCGATTAATTGAAATGTTGGAATACAAAGCTGAATTGGTTGGGATAAAGGTGATTGTGCAAGAAGAATCCTATACTTCTCAAGCGAACTTTCTAGCTTTAGACCCAATCCCTGTTTATGGGAAGACTGGCGCTAATGATGTCGCATTTAGTGGCAAGCGAATTAAGAGAGGATTGTACAAAACAGGGGTCGGTCAATTAATCAATGCGGATATTAACGGATCTTACAATATTTTGAGAAAAGCAATCCCAAATGCGTTTAGCAATGGGATAGGGAGCTGCGTAGTTCAGCCAAGGCGGGTCAATCCGCTCGAAGTGAAAGTGAAAGGGGAGGGACTTAATGCCTCCCATGTCATGTCATAAATGACTATACTTTTCCCAGCTATAGTGATTTACTTATTTGTAACAAGCTGCCAACAATTATCATGAACCTCACCTCCCTCGAACTCGCAAAAGACCGAGCGCGCATCTTCAAAAACTACCTCCAAATGGAAATAGATGCCCAAGCTAACATAAACAAACTAGCTTTTTTAGACAGGGGCATTGAAAAATCCCCTTACCAACAAGAAATTAAAAACTATCCCGATTATCTCAAACAGAAACCCGACGGCTTAAAAGTAATTAGCTCTATTCCCGGGCCCAATAATCCCCTCAAACTTACCCCGTTTCCCAGCCTGGGAGAACTACCTCAAATTAACTCTCAAGCTTTAAATTTTTTGCACGCAGATATTAAGGAAGCCTGCGTTTGTATTGGTACTTTTGTAGACGGCAAAATTCAGGCACAGTGGCTGGGAAAAAACGCGCTTACCAATGCTGAGCAGTGGAGTGCCACTAAAATTATCGCACTCCTTAATATCGTCAGTCAAATAAATAGCAAATATCCCGACTGCGACATTGACAACTGCGTTGTTAGAGATGGAAACGGGCTAAGGCACGATTTTTACTTTTACGATGTAGCAAAAGACATGATTAGCTATGCCTCAAATATAGCAAGTTCAAACTCCTTAGCCGCGATGTTCAAACGCTTCGATACTCGCATAGGATTAGAGCAATGGCTGAAGAGCGCTACTGGCAATAAGGACCTAATTTTTCGCGGCGATTACGGCGAAAATCCTTATGTCAACAACCCAAAAATATTCGATCTCACCAAAAAACAAGTGCTTTTAAGTGCCGCAGTAAACAGCACCAAACAAAAAAATTCCGTATCTGCTTATGACTTGACCAGACTGATTTCTATGTTAGGATGGCACTTCCATATCGAACAGCGATCGCGCATGAAAGCATCTCAGTGGAACAGCTTAGAAAGCATTGTCAGAGCAATGGGACATGACAGCGCTCGATATGTGGACGTAGCAATTAAAACTTTGGGGATGGATAGCCTTATCACTTCTCCAGTAATTATCTCAAAATTGGGTTACGGACTGAGCTCGATCAGGGGAACCCTAGAAACAGTTTATGTGGCTTTAGTGCGGTTTGTTGACGAGCGGCCGAAAGCGACGGGAAAGCCGGCAAAACTCAGAACTTTAGCCATGACTTTGCGGGCAGAAAAACCTGTAGGCGGTTCCAATGTCGATCGCCTAGCGATCGAACTCGACGCCAGATTTTGCGCCGAAGTCACGGAAATTCTCCGCCGGTTGTTTGCGGAAGAATTTTAAAGGCGGGCGATCGACTAATGAGAGAGTCGGTGAAACTTGCGGTAAAGCATCCTGTTCACCGGCTTTCCCTCCCGCAAATGTTGCTCAGTTATTGCCGCAACTTCCTCCTGACAAACACCGCTGTACCAAACCTCTTCTGGTAGCACCAACACCATCGGCCCGTTGCCACACTGTCCCAAACAACTGCTAGCAACAACTTCAACTTCTGAGGGCGACAATTTCTGAAATGCTGCCAGTATCTTTGCTGAATTTTGCTTGCGACAAGTGCGGTTTTGGCAAACAAGAACTCGCCTAGAAGATTCAATCATTTTCATATTTTTTTACTTGACATTCTGGTACATATATGCTATTTTTTATCATGGGAATAAGTGTGGCCATATATGCCCAAAATTTAAGGTGCGCCGCAACGCACCCTACGATTAATCTGGTGACAACCCTTTAGAAGCCAACCATTGTCGATCGAACAAACGCGACTGATACCGAGCCCCGCCGTCGCAGAGTACCGTAACAATCGTATGTCCAGGCCCCATTTGCTTCGCTAAAGCCACAGCCGCCCCCACATTAATCCCCACAGAACCGCCCATAAACAGCCCTTCTTTCCTCAGCAGTTGGTAAATCACCCGAACAGCTTCAGTATCGTCAATTTGAATGGCATCGTCTACCGGGGCATTCTCCATATTTCCAGTCACGCGAGTGGTGCCAATTCCCTCAGTAATCGAACTGCCTTCAGTCTTAATTTCCCCAGTTTTGAAATAACTGTAAAGCCCGCTGCCCATCGGGTCTGCCAAGACAATTCTCACAGCAGGATTTTTTTCTTTCAAAAACATTCCTACGCCAGCAAAAGTTCCCCCAGTACCCGTTGCGGCTACCCAAGCATCAATTTTCCCGTTTGTTTGTTCCCAAATTTCCGGGCCCGTTGTCTCGTAATGAGCTCGGCGATTGGCTAAATTGTCAAACTGATTTGCCCAGACAGCATTCTCCATTTCCGCAGCCAATTTTCCCGACAATTTGACATAATTATTCGGGTCTTTGTAAGGAACAGCGGGGACAGTCCGAACTTCAGCGCCCAAGGTTTTCAAAGCATCGATTTTTTCTTGAGATTGGTTATCGGGAATCACAATCAAACATTTGTAACCTTTAGCGTTGCAAATGTGCGCCAAACCGATGCCAGTATTGCCGGCAGTGCCTTCAACAACGGTGCCGCCCGGTTTCAGCAAGCCTTTTTCTTCTGCGTCTTTGATGATGTATAAAGCAGCCCTATCTTTAACAGAACCGCCGGGATTTAGAAACTCTGCTTTGCCGAGAATTTCGCAGCCAGTTTCATCGCTGAAGCTGTTTAAACGAATTAGTGGGGTGTTGCCGATTGTGCCTACAAAGCCGTTTTTAATATCCATATTTTTTGCGTGTTTGCATCCTATTATTAATTTTTACAATAAGTTGATATTTATTGCTAGCACTTCTACCAAATCTTGCTCATATTGAGTACGAATCCCGGCAAAACGGGGTCGCCGCTGACTGTAGCCGGATTCTCTAAACATTCCTCTGGCAAACCAGGACGGTAAATATAAACTCTGCGATTTTTGCGGTCAATCAACCAGCCTAACTGCACTCCTGGTTCTCTCATATATTCTTGCATTTTTTCTTGCAATGGCTTGAGATTGTCAGAAGCCGACCTTAGTTCAACTACAAAATCAGGGCAAATCGGGGCAAACTTTTGCTTTTGTTCTGGTGACAAAGCATTCCATCTTTCCAATTTTATCCAAGCAGCATCCGGCGACTTTTCTGCACCTGTTGACAGAGTAAATCCTGTACTCGAAGTAAACGCTAAACCAGTACCATTTTGTTCTGCCCAAACCCACAGCGGCCCAAATATATTACCTTCTCGGTTTCCCGTCTCCGAACCAGTAGGGGGCATAATTAGCAATTCTCCCGATTTGTTGCGTTCAATGCGTAACTCACTATTGATTTGACAGAACTCGAAAAACTGGTCATCTGTCATTTGCAATTCTGGCGGTATTCGCAACACAATTGTTGATGTCAACATAATTGATTTCCTCGATCGCTGCTTCCATACTTCAGCTTACCAAATCTTGCTCGTATTAAGTACAAAACCCGGCAAAACAGGGTCGCCGCTGACTGTCGCGGGATTCTCCAAACATTCCTCTGGCCAACCGGGACGGTAAATGTAAACTCTGCGATTTTTGCGGTCTATAAGCCAGCCTAACTGCACTCCTGGTTCTCTCATATATTCTTGCATTTTTTCTTGCAGCGGCTCTAAGTCCTCAAAATCTGGTCTGAGTTCAACTACAAAGTCAGGGCAAATCGGGGCAAATTTTTCTTGCTGTGCTTTTGATAAAGTATTCCATCTTTCCAGTTTAATCCAGGAAGCGTCAGGCGATCGCACGGAGCCGATCGATAAAGTAAATCCCGTACAAGAAGCAAAGGCAATGCCAGTTCCGTCTCCCTTTGTCCAAATTCCCAGTTCTCCAGTTAAAATAGCATTGCGGTTGCTGCTGATTCCCCCAACGAGAGTCAACAATAGTATTTCTCCCCGCTGGCTGCGTTCAATCCGCAAGTTGCGATTGATTTGACAAAAATTAAAAAATTCGCCGTCTGTCATTTGCAATTCTGGTGGCATTTGCAATACGATCGGAGATGACAGCATTTTGCCTTTCCTCAAATCTCAATTATTCAGACGAGATTGCACAAGTTCTTTGTGTGTAGTGAGGAGTTTAGCCGTCAAAAATTAGGATTAAGGACTAAACTCCTCACTACAAAAAGGTTGGACGCGGGAATTATAGAGGTAAGGTGTGCATTACACACCTTACATAATTAGGTTCTGCTTCCAGGAATGTTAAACCTATTTATTCGGCTGAGGAGTCATCCGCAAATAAGGCTTAATCGGCGTATAACCTTTAGGAAATTTCTCTTCCAACTCTTTCGGGTCGGTAATCGAAGGTACGATTACGCAATCGTCGCCGTCTTTCCAATCAACAGGAGTCGCAACGCTGTATTTGTCCGTAAGTTGCAAGGAATCAATTACTCGCAAAATTTCATTAAAATTCCGACCAGTGCTAGCAGGATAAGTAATGCTCAAACGCAATTTCTTTTCCGGGTCAATAACAAAAACTGTGCGGATTGTTAAGTTGTTTAGCGAGTTAGGATGGATCATGTCGTAAATGTCGGAGACTTTACGATCGCCATCTGCTAAAATCGGATAATTGAGGGTGACGTTTTGAGTTTCCTCAATATCTTTAATCCAGCCCATGTGAGAATCCACATCATCGACGCTGAGGGCAATGGTTTTAACGCCACGCTTTTCAAATTCAGACTTGAGACGGGCCACTGCACCGAGTTCTGTGGTGCACACTGGAGTATAGTCTTTCGGGTGAGAAAACAACACGACCCAGCTATCCCCAGCCCAGTCGTAGAAATTGATTTCGCCTTCAGACGAAGCTTGGGTAAAGTTGGGAACTGTATCGCCTAATCGCAGAGTCATAACTGATTTCCTCTAATTTTATTTAAGGACTGTTCCTTATCATGCCATAATTGCCCGGTTTCTCGATCGAGCTGTAAAGGATTCTAAACTTTTTGGTCGATCGATCGGCAATTCCACTACTGTAATGTATGTGTGGCTTATACCGCTAAATTTTCTTGCTATGCTTTACTTTCTGCTGAAGGCAATACAGCCTATTTTAGTCCCGCTGTGTTTTGTGTCCGCCTGGGGTTTAGTTTTTTTGCTTTTTTTGAGTGTCGGGCGTACTGTCACCGACTCCCTGCGTCGAGCTCAGCGGATGCACCAAATCCCTTGTGCTAACTGCGTATTTTTCACCGGCGACTACCACCTCAAGTGTCCCGTTCAGCCTACTATAGCTTTATCTGAAGATGCGATCGACTGTCCTGATTATCGAGGGCATTCGGGAATTTACGGTTAAAAAATCCGGCCGCCGCTTTACATATTTCTTAACATCTCTGACTCTTTCAATTAAACTTAAGTTGTGGTAAAGAGATTTTCAGGAGAGGGGAAAGAATGCTAATTCAAAAGCTAAATGCCTGCGATGAGTTTATTGCTGGCGACGGTACTCAACTGCGAGAATTATTGCATCCAGACAAACAAGCTGTGGATTTGCGTTACAGTTTAGCCCACGCCGTTTTGCCACCGGGACAAACTTCTGCGCTGCACTCCCTGACGACTTCTGAAGTTTACTACATCCTCAGCGGCGTTGGGGAAATGCACATCGACGACGAAAATCAATTCGTGGAAGCCGGAGATGCAGTTTACATTCCCCCAAACGCCAAGCAGTTTATTTACAACTGCGGCACAGAGCCGCTAATATTTATTTGTATTGTCGATCCCGCGTGGCGAAAGGAAGACGAGACAATTTTCCACTAATTTTCTAGTGTTTATCCTTTTAGGCTCGTTACCCGGCTCTGCCCGGTAACGCCTATCTAAAAGGTCTGCCTCTACTGAAAAAAACATCACAAACGGAAAATCTCTTTTAACAACAACAGCACCCAGCCATATGTACCGAGTGATTTCCTCTTTTTTCAACTTCGATGTGGAGTTGCAATAATCCTCAGATTCAGTTGCATTGCTCCCCTCTAATTAGTTGAGGAAGTGTCAGCTTTGTTGGTGGGTGCTGCTATTGGTTTTTGATGAGACAGATGTGAGATTAAACAGCGTTTTTACTCCTTAGATTCTATTGTGAACTTCGCTGTGGTATCTAGAGGTTGTATCTGTCAGAGAAGCTTTTTGTTCGCTTCATATTATTAATTTAGCACCTTATTCTAGAAGCGCAAGTACCTGCAACTAAACTTTACATTTTTAGAAGTAAGTGCGGATAATTATGAAGTTAAATTAAGGATTGAGCTTTCTAACTGCTCAGCTAAAATAGTAGAGTTCGGCTGTGCTTGCTGCTGCGAGAAACGGCATAATATTTGTATGAAAACAACCAAACTCATCAAACTGTGCGCCTTATCGATCGGCATCTTCCTGCTGTGCAGCAGTGTAGCGGCTGCTCCAACGACGGCGAACCCTCAACCTGGGCAAACTTACACTAACCAGGAGATTCTGCAACAGTTGGTGAAAGCAAAAGTCGTGTATCTGGGAGAAACCCACGATAGCGCGGAAGACCACCAAGCTCAACTAAAGATTATCCGAGAAATGCAGCGGCAAAATCGGAAAATTGCGCTCGCGATGGAAATGTTTCAGCGTCCATTTCAAAGTGCGATCGACAACTACTTAGCAGGTAAACTGACTGAACAGCAATTAGTCGAGCAAACAGAGTACGATCGCAGATGGCGCTTTCCCTGGGAATCTTACGCCCCCATTTTGCGGTTTGCCAAAGAAAATCAACTACCCGTCCTCGCCTTAAATACACCATCCGAAGTAACGAGAAAAGTTGCCAGTCAAGGTTTAGAAAGCCTCACAGCAGAGGAAAAAAAGCACATTCCGCCAATATCCGAAATTCGCACCGACAACACCGAATATCGGCAACTGCTGCTAGAAGTTTACCAGCAACACCAAAAGGCTGAACAGGGAAATAGTACGGCTTTTGAAAGATTTTTGCAAGCCCAAGTTTTGTGGGACGAAACTATGGCGGAAAAAATAGCTGAATTTGTCAAAGCAAACCCTGATTATCAAGTTGTGGTGTTGGCGGGTAAAGGACACATTATTTACGGTTACGGCATTCCCAGTCGCGTCGAGAGGCGTTTGGGGGTCGGGAATGTAAAAATGCGATCGGTTTTATTAAATTCCAGTGACAATCCTGCTTTATCGGCAGATAAACCCATTGCTGACTTTGTTTGGAATCACTCGAAATAGTACAATTATACGCGCAAGCAATAATCAGGAAAAAATCAATGACAAACAGACCAAAAATTCTCGCATTTGCCGGAAGTACCCGCGAAGCATCCTATAACAAACTGCTGGTAAAAATTGCGGCGGCTGGGGCTACGGCGGCGGGTGCAGAAGTTACTTATGTAGATTTGCGCGATTTGCCGATGCCGCTATTTGATGAAGATTTGGAAGCAAAAGAGGGAATGCCAGAAAATGCCCGCAAATTGAAGGAATTGATGGTAGGGCATGACGGGTTTTTGATAGCTTCCCCTGAATATAACAGTTCAATTACGCCTGTGTTGAAAAATGCGATCGATTGGGTATCGCGCCCAGCAGCGGGTGAACCGGGATTGGTAGCATTTACGGGCAAAGTAGCGGTAATTATGAGTGCTTCCCCCGGCGGACTCGGCGGTTTGCGGGGATTAGTGCATTTGCGATCGATCCTGGGGAATATTAACGTATTGGTGCTCCCGGATCAGAAAGCAATTCCCCAAGCTTTTGAAGCATTTAATGCTGACGGTACGATGAAAGATCCCAAACAGCAGGACGCTGTTGAAAATCTCGGTGCTAAGTTGTCTAATGTGCTGTCGAAATTAATCGCCTGAAGCAATAAATTCATTTTGTAGTAGGGACACAGAAATATTGTGTCCCTAATCCTAGTATCTGTTATTTTGCTGGCTGCATCAAGTGCGATTCATAGAATAAAAGCCTTGAAACGGCATTGTTAAAATGCCCAAAATTCGACTAATTTCATTAATAAAAAAGTCTCGCTTGTCAATGAAAATTGTGCTGTTACTCAATTTAAGAAACTTCCAATCAGTACCCGTAGTAACAGCCCCATAAATGCTTTCAATTTGCTCTCCGCTGCGCTGATTAAATAATTGGGCGGCTACCATTTCTGCAATACACTGGCCTAAACCGGATTTAATACTTTCATTCTTAGCCTCTGTGAGAGTAATTACCGGGGCGCGAATTTCATAGGAATCCTTCGATGCAGTGAGAATATAATCGCAATAGCCGTTTAAGCCCGCTTCTACATCTACATTGAATTCTGAACCTGAGAAAAAACCAACTTGAAAATTAAATTGCCGCCTGACTTCCAATAATATTGGAGCAATAATTAATTCAGCACGAGCCTTTTCTGTATTAATTGCAGTAGCTAAAGACAGGTTTTCAGTTAAAGTAGTTTGCAAATAGGAACTTGGCTGTACCTCTGGGATATCACTAAACAAATCTAAAGGTTCTTCTACGGTTAAATTAAAAGATTCTCTAACTTTCGCTAAAGTTGTAAAGTCGCTGTATGCCACAGGTTAACCTCCTTGCTCGATTTTGGCGATCGCATTCTCAAATTGCTACAATTATAATTGATTGCCTGTTAAGCTGTCGCGCATTTAAATTGTATATTGAGGGCGGGCGGGACGCCCACCCCACAAGACTAAGACTTTAATTTTTTTTGACATACAATTTAAAGGCCCAACAGCTTATTCTCACCCCCAAATTAACATGACATTCACCGGAGATCCCGACTCAGCACCTGCTTTACCCACAGCCGCAGAAGCAGCGGTTGCCAAAACCAGCAGCCGCGCTTTAGAATCGCACTTGCAAAATCATCCGTCTGGCGAATCCCTCAAATTGATATTAAACGAAAAAGAGGGAGAAACAATTGACATACCTGCCGCAGCGTTACCCCTGCTGTTAGCAATTTTGCAACAGACAAGCAGTGGCAATACTGTCAAGCTGATTCCAATTACTAAAGAACTTCATATTTATCAAGCAGCAGAGATTCTGGGAGTTTCAGATAAATATATGCGGGAGTTGCTGGAGGCGGGAAAAATCCCTTACAAGACAGTCAGGAACAGTCGCCGGATACGTTACGAAGATTTAGTGGCCTATAAGAAACAAAGTTACGAAGAAAGCAGTAAAATTATGGATATGCTTGTAGCTGAATCAGAAGCACTGGGTTTGTACCATTAAACATGGCAATTTTAACTGTTGTTTACGATGCTAATGTTTTGTACTCGGCATCTCTTCGTGACTTATTTGTAGAGTTGGCAACTACCGACATAGTTGAGGCACGTTGGACTGAAGAAATGCACGAAGAGTGGATGAGAAATGTACTTATAAACCGTCCCGATATAAGCTTTGAACAGCTTGCCCGAACCAAAAGATTAATGAATGCAAGTGTTGAAAATTGCTTGGTGCAAGGCTATGAGACAATTATACAAGAGTTAGAACTTCCCGATCCGGGCGATCGCCATATCCTCGCTGCTGCAATTCACTCTCGTTCTAAGTTTATTATTACTTTCAATCTCAGAGATTTTCCTGAAGAAGCTCTTGCACCTTACGACATTTTAGCGCAGCATCCAGATGATTTTATTTTAGACTTGCTTGACCTCAACTGGCAAACAGTATGCAAAGCAGCCGAGAAACAAAGAATCAGGCTCAAGAATCCGCCAAAAACGCCTGACGAGTATTTACAAACGCTGGTAGAATTGGGACTGCCGCTTTCAGCAAGTCGGATGCGAGAATTGTGCTATCGAGATTAGTGCGATCGCAAACCGCATAATTTTCTGAGTTTCTTCCCAGGTTTATTCTTGTATCTTCCCACAGGTTAACTCTTCGGCATAGCCAATATACCACTCATCTACTTTTTCCAACACCGCAGAAAATCTCTTTACCCTTGTGCCTCTACTTGAAAACGGGTATAATTTTATTTCCTAGAGATAATACGTAGTAGAAAACTTACCACAAATTGTACCATAACCGCATCACCCGATCGACGTAAAACAAAACCACCCGATCGCAGATTGGCAGAAATAGACAAGAGTAGACATACTTAAACCATCGGTCATCGGTCGGTATATTTCTTCCAAACAGCACGGCAGGCGTGGGAGACTCCTCCGTCACGCCTGCCCTGCAGTTTTATTTAATATTTGTTCGATTTCCTACGGCATAGCTTCACTTCACCTAAATTACCCCATTTTTTTCTTCTTCCAAGCCTCCACAAACGGCACAAACACCGACACCAACTCCTGCCTGTTCACCACCAAAGTCGGATAAGAAACTCTCCCGTAATTCTTCCCCACTTCCAGCGGAAAAATCCCCTGGGATTCCAGCGGTAGCCAAACCGCACCCGCCGCCTTCACAATTACCCAACTCCCCGCAATATCCCAAATTTTCGGAGTCGCTTCCACCCCTCCCAACACCGCACCCGAAGCCACAGTCAAAAAATTGTAACTAGCCATACCCAACATCCGAACTTTACTCGGAAGATGAGGCCCCATTCCCACACTCCGCGAACACAAATTAAAAAAATGATTCCCGCTCATTTTATCCGCACTCGGCCGAATTTGCTGCCCGTTTAAAAAAGCACCTTGAGTCATATTGTCAAACACGCCGCCCGCCAAATCAGGTGCATAAAAACCGTGAAAAGACTGATTAATTGGCGGCAAATGCACGCAGCCAAAAACAGGAGTTCCGCGATACAACAAACCCAAAGAAATACCCCAAATCGGAATTCCCCTAGCAAAATTAGTTGTACCATCCAAAGGATCGACCACCCAACACCATTCTGTATCGGGAAAAACTTGTTCTCCTTCCTCGCTCAAAATGCCGTGACTGGGGAAAGCAGATGCGATCGCACTTCTAATTTCTGCATCCGCCCACTTATCGGATTTCGTCACCAAACTCCCGTCATCCTTTTCATCCGCTTGCGCGGAACCGAAATCTTGCAGCAACTGCTGTCCGACTCTCTCGACAGTAACCCGTGCAAAACTGAAAATAGAATCCCAAAAATTAGTCATTAGTTATTAGTTATTGGTTATTGGTTATTGGTTATTGGAACTAACAACTGTCACAAGCCACCGACTAACTGACAAAGCATTAGTCTAATTCATTTTCAAGAATAGTAGCGATCGCACTTTTAGCATTATCCTGAAACTCACCAACATCCACCCTACCCAACAACCAAACAGCCAGAATCATACCCACCGCCGGCACAGCAAAAACTAACCCGTAAGCCAACATCGGCACCCCAAACAAACTCCTGCCCAAATCCAAAATAGCACCGCCGCTAACGGTTGCCATACCCCGCGCCATCGCCTGCGACAAACCCCAAGCGCCAATAAAAGTGCCAGCAGTTTCTGCAGCAGTCAAATCCAACATCAAACTCAATGCACCAGTCGTCGTAATGCCTGAAGCTAAACCAAACAACATTAAAGCCGACTTAAACACAATTGGATTTCCTGTAAATCCAGATAAAATAATCAAACCTAAACAAGCCGCCACCGACACACAGCCCAACCTAATCGTATTTTGCTTGCCAATGCGCGGCACAATTAAAAAACCAGTTGCACTCAAACCGATCAGAGTACCAGTACCGTAAATAGCATTCAAGCGAGTAGTTTCCGAAATCGGCATCTTAAAAATTTCCCCGCCGTAAGGTTCCAAAACCGCATCCTGCATAAACAAGCAAATTGTCATAATCAGCAGGAAAGTAAAAAACAAACCGGTTTGGCGGCTAGCAGTCAAAATCCGCAGCGCACTTCCCAGAGTAATTTTATCTTCTCGATTCACTGCGGACGATCGCACCCCGTATCGCGAATACTTTTTCTCAACCCCAAAAGTCGCAATTCCCACCAACAGCAAAACAACCGCCGGCACTTTCACAAACAAACCGTTAATCGAAGCCTGCAACACTTCCCGCGACACATCCCCATCAATTTGCTTCAGCAAACCGCTGCTAACAATCGCCCCGATAATAATACCAACCATCAGCATCGACCACACCACCCCCACCAACTTCGATCGATCTTCCTCGTCCGAAACATCCACCAACAAAGCAGCAAAAGGAGTCGAACTCGAACAAATAGCAATACCGTAAAGCGCAAAAATCAAACCCAACAAACCCACCCAACCGTAAGTAGCAGTCGTCCACCCCACAGTCTCCAAACTGCTGCCCAAGCGCCACATCACCTGCACCGCTAAAAAAGCAGAAATCACAAACAAAACGCTTCCTACCCACACATAACCCGTGCGGTGATGGCCAAACAAAGGCTTAGCATCAGACATTTGCCCGAACCACACCCTAGCCGGCGCCACAAACTGGTGCATCGCTAGCGTACCCGCCACCACAGTAGCCGGAATCGCCAACTCCTTAATCATCACGCGATTGAGTACCCCCAGCGTCAAAATCGACATCATGCCCAATCCCATCTGAAACAAACCCAACCGGAACATAGTCAGCAGGGTAACTCTCTTGATGGCACGAGTCGCGGAATCTGTTAATCTTGAATCTGGCAAACGGTCGATCGACATAGCTATTCAAATAAACACAGCATTTGCATTTATAGTAACTGACATACTCGCCACCAGCCGCGTTTCCTCCCCCGGCTAGAAGCTCGATCGCGACTATTTATAGAAAAATAATAGACAATAAAGAATTGTGGATTTACCAACCGTGACAACCATTACCCTAGGACAAAATGGCCCAGCCGTCATTCCCCTGTGCGTCGGAACTTGGGCTTGGGGCGACAAACTATTTTGGAACTACGGCAGCAACTACGGCGCCGCCGAAGTCGAAGCAGCATTCAAAACATCCCTAGACAGCGGAGTCAACTTTTTCGACACAGCCGAAGTCTACGGTAACGGCTTGTCAGAAGAATTACTGGGGCAGTTTCTCAAAAAAACCACCCAACCCGTGCAAATAGCCACCAAATTCGGCCCCGTACCTTGGCGGATTACAGGAAAATCAGTTTCCGACGCTTTGAGTGCCAGCTTAAAACGCTTGCAAGTAGAACAAATAGCCCTCTACCAAGTGCACTGGCCCTTCACTTTTTTACTGAGTCAAGAAACCGTGATGAACGCCTTAGCAGATGAAGTAAAACAAGGCAGAATTCAAGCAGTAGGAGTCAGCAACTATTCAGTAGAACAGATGCGCCAAGCCCACAAAATACTAGCAGCCAGAGGCGTTCCCCTAGCAACAAATCAAGTCCGGTACTCCTTGCTTTCGCGGCAAGTAGAAAAACAAGGAATTGTGAGTGCAGCCCGCGAATTGGGAGTCACAATTTTAGCGTACAGCCCCTTAGCCCAAGGATTGCTTACCGGCAAATACACAGCCCAAGAACAACCTACAGGAGCCCGCAAAATGGACTCCCGCTTCAGTAAAAGCGGCATCGAAAAAATTGAATTAGTCATGTCCACGCTGCGGAAAATGGGCAAAAAGCGCGATCGCACGCCCGCCCAAGTTGCCCTAAACTGGTTGATATGCCAAAACGGAGTCATCCCCATTCCCGGCGCCAAAACCGCAAAACAAGCCCAAGAAAACGCAGGCGCATTAGGTTGGAATTTGAGCCAAGATGAAGTTAATCAACTAGAACTAATGACTCGTCCCTGGCGAGAATAAAGCAGCCAACCGAGTTTTTTGGGGAAATATTGTTCAATGTTTGAAACCTCAAAAAACTCGGTTGCTTTTGGCGCGCGCTCGTTTCCTTGGAATCAACCTGTAAAATATGGAGCATTGATGATGTTAGATATGAAGTTAATTCAATCTTGTCTCGATCAGTTAGATATTGCTTGTATTCAATATGAAAGGAGAAAAATAAAATGCTATCAGGAAAACTGCGAGCCATATGAAGATGACAGAGACTGGCCACCGATTACTGCAACTGTTATTATTTGGCTTGATGGGCAAAAGCCGGGTTCACCCGGTCGTTATGCTGATTTTACTGCTTCTAACTATTATATTATGCATTGGCAATTGTATCTACTAAATGAGGAGGGTGTAAGAGAGTTGCGAGATTCCACTGATTATGATATCGAAGAGATACATGGGTCAGATTGGGAAAATCGCTACGACGATTGATGTTACTTGCTTGAATTGAATCAAAAATTATTACAGAACTTCACACCTACATCGATCGAACAGCTTCAGATTCTTTTTACCATATGTGCAATAACTTAATGATAACTATCAACTGTCAACTTTCAACTATTTCTTCGTTATGAAAATATTAACTGACTGGGGTTTCACGCGCGAAGGCTGGCGCAACAACAGCCGCGGCGAATATTTAGTTTTGCTGCAAGGAGCATTGCTCGCAGGATTTGCAATTTTACCAGTTTATCAACTGCCAGGATTCAAAATTCAATCAACTCAACTACTTTTTTATCTTAGCTGGACTCTAGCAAGTATTCTCAGCTTAAGCGGATTAATTTTCATAATCAAAGCACTAATAGACTTAGGAAAAAACCTCACACCATTGCCCTATCCCAGAGAAGACGGAAAATTAGTCCAAACAGGCGTTTACGGAATAGTGCGACATCCATTATACAGCGGCTTAATTTTAGCCGCACTAGGCTGGACAATTTTTCAACTCAGTATATCCCACTTAATAGCCAGCGCCATATTAATCATATTTTTCGACATCAAAGCCAACCGAGAAGAAACCTGGTTAACCGAAAAATATCCAGCCTATTCAGAATACAGCCAGCAAGTCAAAAAACTAATTCCCGGAATCTATTAACAGATTCCCTCTGCATCTGCGTTAATCTGCTTCAATCTGCGGTTTAAAAATGAAATATAACAAAAAAATACAAATTATACTGCTAGTATTAACACTATTTTTATGCTTGTCACAGCAATTAACAGCGTGCAGCTTTCTCAAAAAACCCTTTCAACTTCCCGCCTCAGCCAAACAAGAACCCTGGCCAATTCAAACAGGCCTCCGAACAGCCATCCTTCGCGACAACATACCAACAGTCAACCGCGTAGTTTTAGTACCAGACGAAGCCACATTCTTAGCAGCAATCCAAAAATGGAATCTCAAAGGAAACTGGCCTATTCTCATCGAAGACAAAAAATATGCGCCCATGTTTGTGCAACGCTTTCAACCGGAAGAAATAGTGCGTTTGCCCAGCATCAAACAGCAACTGCCAAAAAATCAAAAACTCCAACAATTAATGCTGAACGCCTCAGCAGCAGCTTGGAATGCCACCGATACTCAAACCTTAAAGGCACAATGGACGCAACTCGGCTGGGAACCCCCAGGAGTAGTAATCACATCAGAAAACGACCCGGCACGCTCAGCAGCAGTTGCCTTAGCAGCCGCTCACGGTCAACCTTTAGTATTTCTAGAAGGCAACTTCGGAAAACCCAACGATACCCTCAACAACACAGAGTGGAAAAATCTGCAACTAGCAGTTACAAAAGCTGTCGAATCAACCGGATATTTTTACTCTCAACTCGCAGACCCGATCGACACAATAACCATTGTACGCCAACTAGCAGTCAAATATCAATCTCCTGAAAAACCCGACGAACAACTAGCCGTTACCGATGGTTTGGGACGGCACCCCAACGGCGAACGCTGGGCGGCTGTCGGCTGGATTTACGGCTCCGAGGTACGATCGATCTATCAAGCCATGTGTGCCATATTTCTCGATACCGAAACCGCCATGCTTTATAACAGTTACCCCAAGGAAGGAAATTGGGGGAAATATGAAATGGATACCGCCGCTAGCGGACTAAAAACCATAGGTTTGAATGTCGAAGTAGTGCAGAAACCAGAATCGAGCCTGGAAAAGTGGCGGAGTTTAGCGTCAAAACCCTGGACATTTGACTTAATATTAATGAATTCCAAAGGCTACCCAAAATCATTCCAAGTCGGCAACGGCGACGCTTCAGTTGAGGACATACCAAAACTCCTATTTCCCGCAGCAATCCACATGATCCACAGTTGGTCAGCAGCCGCCCCAGATGACAACAACACGGTTGCCGGAAGGTGGTTAGAAAATGGTGCTTACGCATATATTGGCAGCGTCAACGAACCTTTTTTATCTGCATTTATTCCACCTAAATTAATGGTCGATCGCCTGAAGCGAGGCTCACCCCTTTTAATCGCAGCACGCCAGCTAGAATCCCCACCCTGGAAAGTCGCCACCATAGGCGATCCGCTAATGTCGATCGCCAAACCCAGACAAAGAATCCCCCCCACTCAACAACCGATGTGATAGTATGCGCGATCGAGGGATTTAAAATTGGAGATTTGAGATTTGTGGTTTTAAGATAAAATCTCAAATCGTCAATTATTTAATCTGAATGTTGTTTTTCACTGAGTTATATGATATTACCCGTTCACTGATGCGATCGCCCTAAACGCCAACACGCTAAATATAGTTAATGAGCATTATCGCCAGAGTATATCTAAGTTTGAATGTAACTTAGCATACAATCACGCCAAATCCGCCGCTCCTCAGAATCAGTCATTCCATCCAAGCGGCCCGCCCAAAAAATTTACCCTAAAATACGCCTTAATTAAGTTGTCAATTCCCCTAAAATCACTCAAAATGAAAATAAGAAATAAATTGTAATATTATATAACTTCTCACCGAAGAATTAACCGCTAAATGAGAGCCATCCCTCCTGTGGATCTGCCGCCACCCGGGCCAACTGCAGCAACTCCCCAAGCCTCCCGACTAAGCCCGCTATTTACCCGCCTGCACCCCAGCCCAGAAACCCTCCTGCTCATCCTCTCCCTAGTCATTGGGGGAGTTACGGGCGCAGGCGTCGTGACATTTCACTACCTCATCCACTTCATCCACAGCCTGATGCTGGAAGACTTCATGGGTGCGATCGCGTCGAAAGGTTCTTGGACGCTCGCCTGCATTCCCACCCTGGGCGGAGTCATCATCGGGCTGATGCGGTGGCGGTTTCGGGACTTTGGCCCGAATATGTCTTCCTTAATTGCAGCCACCCGCGGCCTGCAAGAACTCTCCCCCCTCAAACCCATCACCAAAATGGTGGCAGCCTCAGTTTCCCTCGGCACCGGCGCCTCCCTGGGCCCGGAAGCCCCCAGTGTCGAAATCGGCGCTAATTTTGGAATGCTGCTGGCTCAAGTCTTGCAGCTCTCCCCGGAACGGCAGCGCTTGCTCCTGGGCGCCGGAGCTGCTGCAGGCTTATCCGCCGGGTTTAACTCTCCCATCGCCGGAGTGTTCTTTGCTTTAGAAGTAGTGCTCGGCAGCACCTTCGCCACTTCGTCAGTCAGCGTAGTCTTGCTCTCCGCCGTAGTTTCCGCGCTGATCGCTCAAATCTGCTTGGGATCTCAGCCGGCCTTTGCTTTGCCGGTTTACGATGTCCGCAGCCCCTTAGAACTACCTCTGTACATGGGATTGGGACTTTTGGCGAGCGGAGTCTCCTTAGCCTACACAGAAGCAATTCAATTGGCAGATGGCTGTTTTCAAGGCAAAATCCGAGGATTTGCTTGGCTCGGACGAGTGCCCCGGCCGCTTCAGCCTATCATCGGCGGGGCCTGCGTCGGCTTAGTCGCCCTGCAATTTCCTCAAATTTTGGGTGTCGGCTACGAAACAGTCCAAGCAATGCTCCAAGATGTTAAATTTTCCTTGCCTTTGCTGCTGCTGCTGCTGTTTGTCAAACTGGCGATGACAGCAATCAGCCTCGGCAGCGGTTTAGTTGGCGGTATCTTCGCTCCGGCGATGTTTTTGGGAGCTTCCCTGGGTTCGGCTTACGGACTCTTTTTGGAAATGCTGCCGGCAATGAGCGATCGAGTCGCCGGCCCTCCTGCCTACGCAATGGTGGGAATGGCCGCCGTACTCGCCGGCAGTGCCAGAGCACCGCTGACAGCCATCCTATTGATGTTTGAATTAACCCGCGATTACCGGATTGTCTTGCCTTTGATGGCTGCAGTCGGATTGAGCGTTTGGCTGGTGGAGTGCGTCAACCGCCGATCGACAGCCCACAGCCTCAACCTTCAGCAAATGGGCGTAGACGTGGCTCTCAATACACCGATTAAAGCCAGAGAACAGTTGCAAGATTGGGAAGATGTTCTGGGCGATCGCATCGTCACAGAACTGATTTCTTGCCAACTTCCCATCGAGAGCGAACACAGTATCGATCGACCAGAACCCACCGACGCCCCAGTGCTAGCCCTCGCTAACTCACATTCCTCCGAAAAAGTCAACCCCAATAAAGAATAAAAAACCGCGTGACAGCAGAAACAGCCAAAGCACGGGAGAATTTAGAATTCTTCCCTCTTCCCTCTGTGTTCTCTGCGCCCTCTGCGGTTAATTCCTCTTCCTTCAGATTTCCGCTAAAATAACCAAATATTATTAACAATAGGCAGAGAGGGGCTTCGGTGGCAGGAAACGAGGCAACTGCAAAAAACAAAAGTCAAAAAATACCCGGAAAAACCCCCTTGGGTTCCACTCATTACAGCTTGTTAGGGCTGCATCCTTCAGCCTCAGCGATCGAAATTCGGCGATCGTACCGGGAACTGAGCAAACTCTACCATCCCGATACCACCGACCTGCCATCCGCAGTCGCCACCGCCAAATTTCAGCAGCTCAACAACGCCTACGCCACCCTCAGCAACCCAGAACGTCGCCTCGCCTACGACCTCAAAATAGGCTATTCTCGCCTGAACGTGATTGGGCCGCCCCCCGGCTTCGATGCTCCGGTTTCGGGCTCCGGCAAAAAAACTTCCAACTCCGCTTACCTAGATCCTACGGATCGACCTCTTTCTCCTGGAGAAATGTTTGCCCTGTTGATCATGGGAGCTAGCTTAATCGGATGTTTGGTACTGGCGATAGCGATCGGTTTAACTCGCGGCAATTAAAGCCTCAAATCCCCAATCTCCAATCCTCAATCGGAAATCCCCAATCCCCAATTTAAAATCTAAAATCCCATGACTCTTCCTTCCGCTGACACTCCTTTGTACAACCACCCACTCCCTGAAATCGAGCAGTGGCTAAAAAGCCGCGGCTGCCAGCAAGATCGGCGAGAACTCCACTGCTGGCAGATCGAGCAACTTACATGGAAAGCAGAACTCTCCCTCGATATTGACCAACTTACCGTCCGCTACATCGATGCTGGAGCCGACGGCCAAGACATTCAGCGAGCATTCAAATACTCCCTCTCGCGTCAGGACATTGAAGCGGCCATTTTCTCCGGCCCCTAATTTGATTTTAGATTGGCGAATTTAGATTTTAGATTGAGGAATACATTTCAGAATCTACTTAATTGGAAAGTGAAAAATTAATCTAAAATCCAAAATCTAAAATCCAAAATAGTTAGACTTTGCCAAATCGGCGGTTGCGTTGCTGATAAGTAGACAAAGCGCGGTGAAACTCCGATCGATCAAAATCCGGCCACAGCGTCTCAGTAATGTAAATTTCCGAATAAGCCATTTGCCATAGTAAAAAATTGCTCAACCGCATTTCCCCACTCGTTCGGATCAGCAAATCCGGGTCACAAACATCAGCAGTATACAAATAGCGTTTAAATAAAACCTCATCAATCTCCTCCGGCTGCAACTTGCCCTCTTTCACCTGAGTGGCGATCGCCCGACAAGCTTGTACAATCTCCTGACGCCCTCCGTAATTCGTCGCCACCGTAAACAAAATCCCCTGATTGTGCTGAGTGGCCGTCACAGAACGCTCGATTTGGGCCTGCAAAGACTTCGGCAAAGCCTGCAAATTCCCCATAAATTGAATTTGCACGTCCTCGTCCACCATCTCGCGCAATTCTTGCCGCAACTTTCCCTCAAACAAACTCATTAAAAAATCCACTTCCCCGGCCGGCCGCCCCCAATTCTCCGTCGAAAAAGCATAGGCCGTTAAAGCTGGAATCCCCCAATCTTTGCAGCAGCGCAGCAGTTCCTTCAAAGTGCTAGCTCCTCGGCGGTGTCCCGCAATCCGCGGCAACCCCTTCTTCTGAGCCCAGCGCCCGTTCCCGTCCATAATCACTGCTATGTGCTTAGGCAGTAGTTCTTGTTGCAGATCCTCCGGCAACTTTTCCAAGCAAATTCCTTGACTCATGGTTTCTCCCGATTACCCGACTAACGGCGCAGTATCCGTTTTAACAGCGTCACTCCCTTCAATCCTATCTGGCGTCCGAGATTGCCGATCGGAATTGGAGCCACAACTCTTTCTCCCTCCGACGGAAACAGCTTTGCTTCCAGCAATTCCTTAAGTTTGCTGCTAGTCAAAGGTCGATTTAACATTCCCATCTGCGCTAAAGAAATAGAACCTGTTTCCTCGGACACCACCACGCACACGCAAGCTTGCACCCGTTCCGTAATCCCCATCGCCGCCCGGTGGCGGGTTCCCAACTGCCGCGACGCGCTGCGATCGGACAAAGGCAAAATTACCCCCGCCGACACGATCCGCGAACCTCGAATCAAAACAGCTCCGTCGTGCAGCAAAGTTTGCGGCTGAAAGATTGTCTGCAACAATTCTTTAGAAACTTCAGCATTTAGCTTTAGTCCCGGCACCGAAAAATCTCGATCGTCGATCGGAGAATCTGTTTCTATAATTAGTAAAGCGCCCGTGCGGTTTTGCGAAAGTTCTTTTACTGCGTCCACAATTTCATCTATTACGCTGTCCGGTTCGGGATTTGGTCGGCGATCGCGTCCAAACAATTGCCGAAATTCCCCCCGACCCAATTGTTCCAGAAATCGGCGAAACTCCGACTGCAATATGACCGCCATTGCCACAGCCGAACCAGTCACCAAGCTATTGAGCGCAACGTGCAACAGCCTTAATCCAGCCCAGTTGCTCACCGCCGCCGCCAGCATCAAAATGATAAATCCCCTTACCATCCACAGCGTTCTGCGCTCGCCAACAATGACGAGCACCAAATACGCAAGGGCAAAAACCAGTCCAATATCTATCCCTTGAATCAATAAGGACTGAACCAGGGCCAAGTCAAAGCCAGATTGTTGATTGTTCATGGTTCATCGAACGCTACCGCCTGTGAACCGCGAACCGTGATGCACTCGAACCCATGAACCATGAACAGTTGTTATAAGGAATATGCTGAAAATCCCCGTGTTTTTAGACCGGGGAGTGTCAATCTAATCGCGTGACTGAACAAGGCAAAAGTTAAAAGTGAAAAGGCAATCATCACTAAGTAAACATGGATTGTCTTTCTTTTAACTTTTAACTTTTAACTTTTAACTTTTGAGATCCGAGTCGTTCAGGAAGGCGGTCAAGCCTCAGCAAATCCTGGTAAGTTTCCCGCTGTATAATCGTGTTAACTTCCCCATTACTAACTAAAACCGCTGCCGGTCGGGGCACTCGGTTGTAGTTAGAAGCCATGCTGTAATTGTATGCCCCTGTAGCCGGAACGGCTAGGATATCTCCGGCCCCACACTCTGGCAATTTGGCATCTTTAATCAGAACATCGCCTGATTCGCAGTGTTTCCCAGCAATTGTCACTGTTTCCGTTAAGGGAGCAGACATTTTGCCGGCTGCGAGGATTCGATAAACTGATTGATAGGTAATAGGACGCGGATTGTCCGACATTCCGCCATCGACAGCTATATACGTCCGCATTTCCGGAATGACTTTTTTAGAGCCAACGGTGTAAGCTGTAACGCAAGCTGTACCCACGAGCGATCGACCAGGTTCGCAAAGCAATTTAGGCAAGGGCAATTGCTGCCGCTCGCAAGCTGCTACCACTGCCTTGCAAATCGTACGAGCCCAATCTTCAATGCTAGGAGGATCGTCCGCTTCAGTATAGCGAATGCCCAACCCACCGCCAATATTAATTTCTGTCGCTGGCAAACCATAACTAAGTGCTTTTGTCAAGGCCTGAACAATGACTTCGGCTAAATCGTCATGGGGTTGCAGTTCAAAAATCTGAGAGCCGATGTGAGCGTGCACTCCGACGCAAAATAAGGACGGCTGTTGGCTGATGAAAGTAAATACTCGATCGAGCGAGTTGGGATCGAAGCCAAATTTACTGTCGATTTGACCCGTCTGAATGTACTCGTGGGTGTGACACTCAATTCCAGGAGTAAACCGCACCATAACTCGTGTCGGCCCACCTGTGAGGCTGCTGACACCCAATTCTCCCAACTCTGCTAAAGTCTCTAAATCCCGCCAATTGTCGGCTACGGTAATGCAGCCGTTTTCGACAGCTAGCTGTAGTTCCTCGCGAGACTTATTGTTACCGTGGAAGTAGATTTTGTCGGGGCCCACGCCGGCTTGCAGTGCAGTGTGGATTTCTCCGGCGGATACGACATCTATGCCTAAGCCTTCGGAAGCTGCGATCGCGCAAATTGCCAAACAACTCCAAGCTTTAGAAGCATAGAGCACTTGAGATTCGCCCGGATAGTAACGCCCGAAAGCATCCCGGTACTGGGTGCAAGCCGCCCGCAGCGTTTCTTCGTCTAAAATATACAACGGCGAGCCAAATTGCTCCACCAAGGCTGTTACCTCGCAGCCTCCGATTTCCAACCGATCGCTGCTGTTAACACTGGCTGTCAGCGGTAACAGTTCTTGATTGGGCGATCGATTTTGCAGGGCCGGCTTCGACTCAGACAGATACTTAAGTCCCGATTCGACCCCGAAAGATTGAGTTGATACCATCGCGCAATAACTATCCTAGGTTATTAGTCAGCAGTCATTAATCAGCAGTCAGCAGTCGGCAGTCATTAATCAGCAGTCATTGGTCGTTGGCAGTAGACTAATGTCTGGAGACTTGTGAGTCATGACTCAGGACTAGCAACAAACAGCTAATCGCTACTGTGTTTTCCAGTGTACAATTTACAGCCGTGCGTTTTCTAGAAATTAAACATCTCGCCGCCGAAGACCTCAACAGTGCAGTCGAACTCGATCGGCTCTGTTTTGGTGGACTGTGGACGATCGAAGGCTATGGGCGCGAGTTAGGCAGTCCTAACAGCGATTTACTGGGTTTGTGGGCATCGGAAACCGAGGACTGTGAATCAGCTCAAAACTTGGCGGACACGGGGGCACCGCCCCTACAGATTCCCCCAACTCTCATCGGTTTGGGTTGCCTGTGGGCAATTTTAGAAGAAGCTCATATTACAATTTTGGCAATTCATCCTCGCTTTCAAGGTCAGGGTTTAGGACAAGCCCTGCTTTGGGATTTACTAAAAAAGGCTCACTATAGACAATTAGAACGGGCAACCTTAGAAGTACGGGAATCTAATTTAGCCGCAGTTTCTCTTTACCAAAAATTTGGGTTTAAAGAGGCAGGGCGGCGGAAACGCTACTACGAAGACACCGGAGAAGATGCTCTGGTAATGTGGCGCAGCGGCATAGAGAAACCAGAATTTCTGCAATATTTAGCGGTTGAGAAAGTGCAAATTTGCGATCGGCTACACCAGAAAAACTGGCATTTGGCGATCGATACTTTTGAGTTTTGAATGTAATTTATGGCGCGTTTAATTTCTATTGACGAATAATTCTACTCCATATCAATTTAGTTCAAAATCCTCAGAGGGAATCAACCTCAGCATGGGAAGAAACATCTACCTGCCCGGCCATACTTACGGCTTTGCTTCGCGCTTCGATAATTTGACCTATCTCGCGCCCCAAGCTTGGTTGACGTTCAATCATCGTATTTACAGCATCTGAGTAGATGACAAGAACTTGCAAATCGTCAACGGCGACGATTGATACCGGACTCGGTTCCCCACTAAACAGTGCCCTCTTGCCAAAAAACTCACCGCCCAAGATAGTCATTATCTCATGCTCCCCAGCCAGGGAGACTGAATGAACATAGCAGCGAAAATTAGCAATCCACTTAAAGGGTTGTTGACGAAAATGACCTGACTAATTCCCCGCAAAGTGGCGTTGATGAAATCCAGCAGGGGTTGATTTTCCAGGCGCTGATTGAGGGCTTGCATTGTACCCAATCCCGCGAGGAGTCCCTTCGGCTTCTGGAAGGAGGGTTCTGGTGCCAAAATCCGCGAAATAAGTTCGTGTAAAGGTAATGGCTCGTCGGTTGTGGTAGCCATAGAATGAGCGTTGCTTATGGGTTTGTCGGTTTTGAGAAAATAAATTAAAGGAGTTTTCCGCCTAAATGAAGTGGTTTAAGGCCTAATCTTTAGATTGGCAAAATTCCACTCAAATTACAGATAACGCAATAGAAACCATAGTATAAGACAGACCCGCTCTGGCAAAAATAACGAATGATGTTGTACAGTAATGACCCGGTTGATAACTCATAACTCCTGCCTGAGACTAAGCCATTTTTTCCGAGTCGGCTTCAGCCATGAAACCGCTGCGATCCACTTCGTATTTACAATATATGTTTTGGTATTTTTTGACCATTATTTTTCACAAATTTTGATAATATAAAGACCGATAAGCCTAAAGTTCGTCCAGCTTCATATCGTCAATATAAAGCAAGAAGAAACCACCAAAAACTGATAGCACGGCCCGCAAAAATGGTTGAAGCGGAACTTGGTAAAAGCAACCCCAGACGCCGCACCAACATAAGATGATTGCAATTAGAGTATAAATAGTAGACAAGCTGGGATACTTATTTTTGAATTTATGAAAGACTTTCTCTCTAAAATTCATAGCCTCAAAAGCTTTTTCTGAAGGAGTTGTTCTCCCAAATAGCAACTCCTTTAAGGAGAGGTCGTCTAAAAGAAGCATTATCAGGCCAACAGCTAGCAAACTCAGAAAGCGCAGAATACTTTCTAGATAAAATTCAGGGGCGGGTGCTTCTAACAAATTTTCTCCGACAGCCCATGAGTCAAATATAGTGAAAGCACCAGTCCAGATAGCAATAATGTTGATAAATACGTAGAAAGTGTGAAAATTAGGATGTTTTTCTTTGAGGTTATTAAAAAAACTCTCTCGCCGACCGGAACGACGAGAACGCCTTTTTTGCAAGTCTTCAACTGCGGCTTGAACGGGTTTTTGCGGTTGCATATTAGGTTCTTGCATGATAGTAATTTTGTCACAAAAAATTTTCGCTATTTTTAGCTATACAATATATTCAAAATAGATTCTACCTGATTCTGTTGGTTTATCTTTTTTTTATTGCGTTAGGTTTCCATGATTTTCAGATGCTCCTCAAAAATGATGCCCAAGAGTAGAGGGTTTACATATTTTGAGATTTCGTCATAGTTGGTTTTAACCTTTGTGGTAGTGGATAATGACAGAACTTAGAAAGAGAATGAGAACGAATCAAAAAGTTTTTTCGTAGGCATTTATAGTGTAGAGGAGATTAGTCTCAGTGTCAATGTTGCTATTTTAATTCTTGTTATGAGCAGCACTTTAATGAAACGATTCCAGGTCAACAGGTTTCCTCCCCTGCGATCGCATTTCCGTAAGCCAAAGCTTTTATACTAAAAGGGCGACGCGACCATTTTAGTATAAAAACACATATTAAGGTCATAAAAAAGCTGGCATCAATTTATTTATTTGTGATTCCATCTTCCAGAGACTTATATTTTGAGCCATCAGGCATAACAGCACCTGTGAGCAAAGCACCACTCAGATCAGAAATGCTAACTTTAGCACCTTTGAGATTTGCACCACTTAGGTAGGCACTCTTCAGGTTAGCACCACTCAAACTAGCATTCGTCAAATTGACGCCGCTCATATTTGCGTTACTCAAGTCCGCACAAATTAAATTAGCGCCACTGAGGTTGGCACTACTGAAATTAACCTGACTTAATCGAGCAAAACTCAGGTTGGCATGACTGAGAGTAGCGCCACTCAATTTAGCCTGACTGAGGTTAGCATTATTGAGGTTAGCGTGGCTCAGATTAGCATTACTGAGGTCGGATTCACTCAATTTGGTGTCACTGAGATTTGCCCGGGAGAGATTAATATCTATTAACTCTGCACCAATAGCATCCAAACCTCTAAGAGAAACACCATCGTCATTCAAATCTTGGAGTGCCAGAATTCTTGCATAGCTAACTTTTACGCCGTGTGCTGCATCAACTATACTCCAAGCTTGGTAATGAAATTGCTTCCGACGATCCGGAGCTTCCTTAATGAATAAAATTAAAGCAACGACCATACTAAGAGCATCAACACTCTGCAAAACCTCTCCAATCAGAGAATTATCATCCGCCGCCACATAAATTATGATGAACAGAACTGCTGAAACACTAGCCACTAACCACGCGGGTTGTGTCCAAAAATTATCAATGAATTTTCCTAAAATTCCTTTGAGAACTTCACCCAATCGCTGAACGAATGATTGACCCTGAAATTGCTGATAACTATCAGTTATTTTTGAGAGCATTTTTTGGATAATTTCACCATCCAACTGAATTGATACTAAAGGCTTTTTATGTTGCTCGGTTGGCGGCGCGATCGGCTTAGATTCGTTCAGTAATTGTGTCTGTGATTCTTTTGGCTGATGGTGTGTGACATCTTTTTTATCTGCGACAACATTTGGTGAAGAATCTGCACCTGCGTCTTTTAACATCAAACCTGTAATTGCTCTGTAAGCATCTGTCCACGCCCGCTTGACTTCGGGAGTCCAATCTTCTTGGAGATACTGCTCAAAAGCCATCAGCAGTGCGTCTCCAACTGACCCATAATATTTGGGAATTACCCCATAGCCGATGTGTCTGCTTCCCAAGGCATTGAGAACAGGCCCTAAAGCTTCAGGAGAGCGGAGATTTTCTACTACCAATACCAACGCATTGATCAGCTTTTTCTGTTGCTTTTCTAAATCGATATTAGCAAACAGCGGTTTAAATTCAGGGTGAGCGATGAAGAGGTTTTCGTAGAAGCTAGCGGCAAATTCATCAGCACGAGGTTTAATTTTCTCAAAACTGCTTTCCAGTACCTCTACGGCTAATTTTGGCTCTTTTTGTGGGACTGATTCTAGTTGGTGATTAGCTGCTATACTTACCTGTTGATCGGGAATTATCTCTGTTTGTAATTGAACTTCTTCAGGTGTCGTTTCTACCCCGGCGCCTTTTAACATCAAACCTGTAATTGCTCTGTAAGCATCTGTCCACGCCAGCTTTACTTCGGGAGTCCAATCTTGCTGGAGAGACTGGTCAAAAGCACTTAGTAGTGCGTCTCCAACTGGACCGTAATATTTGGGAATTACTCCATAACCGATGTGTCTGCCTCCCAGTGCGTTGAGAACTGGCCCTAAAGCCTCTGGAGAGCGGAGATTTTCTACTACTAAAACCAGAGCGCTTATGAGCTTTTTCTGTTGCTTTGCCATATCAGTTTTGGCAAACAGGGGTTTCAACTCTGGGTGAGTTGTAAATAATTTTTCGTAGAAGCTAGTGGCAAATTCATCAGCACGAGGTTTGATTTTCTCGAAACTTTGCTCTAAAAGTTCAACATTTAAAGACATATTTTTGTTTCTCTCTTGAAAGTTGACGCTTCCTTGTCTTTAGACATGGTTTTTTAACTATCCGGCTGTGATGAATGCTTTTGATAGAGTGTTTGGAACCTGAGAGTTTGTTTGCTGACGCTAGGGCTAGATATTACAAACTTAAATTTTCCAACTCTTGGCAGAGGGTAGCCATAAACTCCTCTGCATCGTTGATGCCCATTTCTCCTAAAGCTTTCCACTCTTCACTGGTGTAATCTAAATCTAGTCCCATCACGTCTTGAGTCCAATAGGGCAAATTAGAGGGGTTGGCCATTAGCTCACAGGTGATCCTTAAGATTTCTGTTCCAGTTGTCTTTTGTCTAGCTTTTGTCGCCAAGCAAAAGGAGAGCAATTTTGCCAAATTACTTTGTGGTGGAATGGCTATTAGAAATGCCATGTTTTGTGCTAGTACAAACTTGTCTAACTTCATTGGATACTTTCCTGTTCCTAGTTTTAAGGTACTCACCTAAGTATTTTTTTTTGATCAATGAAACCAAGAGGACTTACGCTGCCTTCCTTCTATTATTAGACTATCTCTAGTAGTAAGGTGCTTCAGACCCATACTACAACTATAGATAGTTTGTGCGTAAGTCCTAACGTAACTGCTCAATAACCGCTGGTTGGAGTATCTGAGCTAAGTAGTCCCAGAACGCGAGCCAATAAACTTATTTCTC
>NZ_JAUBQM010000061.1:0-40229 GCF_036701245.1 Microcoleus sp. Pol14D4 | reverse complement strand
TGTCGGTATGATCGAATCAATGACGTGGCGATCGGCTAGCTCACTCTTTTAAGATACAAGGGGCGGGTTTTACCAACAATATTTGAGGCTGACAAACAATCTATAAAAACCCGCCCCCACCCAACCAATAACCCTCAACCAAAATTCAACGGATCGACATCAATAGTTAAACTAACAGAACGCGGGGTGCGATCGCGCAATCCGATCAAATCCGACAAATCCACCGACTCATCCAAAGGCAACTTCAGCAAAATCTGCCACCGATAGCGATTTGCCACCCGCATAATCGCCGCCGGTGCAGGCCCCAACAACTCACACCCCGGTACAGACAATCGCTCAATATACTCCTGACAAACAGACGCCAATTGTACCGCCGTCACCGCCACTTCCGCCGCATCTACACTGCTCAATCGCAACAAAACCAGCCGCCCCGAAGGAGGATAATTCAGCGCCGCTCTTTCTGCTAATTCTGTTTCCACAAAATCTGTATATTCGTGCCGCCTAACTGCTTGAATAACCCGGTGTTCGGGAGTGTAAGTTTGAATAATTACCCGCCCCGGATCGTCGCCTCTGCCCGCACGGCCCGCGACTTGAGTTAATGTTTGAAAAGCTCGTTCGCTTGCCCGATAATCTGATAAGTTTAGTAACCCGTCAGCAGACACAACTCCCACCAATGTAACTCCAGCTAAATCTAACCCTTTCGTCAGCATTTGCGTACCCAACAAAATGTCAGCTTCCCCATTGGCAAATTGCGTTAACAATCTGCGGTGGTCGCCCTTATTTCTAGTCGTATCGCTGTCAAATCGAATTGCCCGCAATTCGGGAAATAATCTCGTTAATTCCTGTTCGACTCGCTGAGTGCCGCTGCCAAAGTTTTTGAAGTAAGGAGAACTGCATTCCGGGCAGTTTTGAGGGTGTCGTTCCGTGTGGTTGCAGTAGTGACAGCGCAATATTTCTGCTGTCCCTTCGCCGACGTGGTGATAAGACAGGGAAACATCGCAGTTCGGGCATTCCATCACATAGCCGCAACTTCGACAAGAGACAAAGGTACTGTGTCCTCTTCTGTGAATAAATAGGATACCTTGCTGTTGTCTTTCTTGCAATTGTTCCAGCGCGTTTTGCAGGGAAGCACTGAAAATTGAGCGGTTTCCTTGCCGCAATTCTTGGCGCATATCGACTATTTCCACAGGCGGCATCGGGCGGGAATAAATGCGATCGGGCAATGATAAATAATGGATATTTGGTAACGAGTAATAATCTCGCCGCGTCCCGAAAAAAGTCTCTAAAGCTGGCGTTGCGGAGCCTAAAATTAAGGGACAATTTTCTAATTCGGCGCGCCATTTGGCAACGGTGCGGGCGTGGTAGCAGGGGGCTGGTTGGTCTTGTTTGAAGCTGCTGTCGTGTTCTTCATCGAGGATAATTAAGCCGAGGTGAGGTAAAGGCGCAAAAATAGCCGATCGCGTGCCGATGACAATTTGCGGTGTTCCAGTCAGCATCTGACGCCATGTATCGTAACGTTCGCCATCGGATAGGGCGCTGTGGTACACGCAAATTTGCTCGCCAAAACGGGCGCGGAATCTGTCTGTAAGTTGCGGTGTGAGGCCGATTTCGGGAACGAGTACGAGGGCGGATTTGCCGCTGGCTAAGATGGGGGCGATCGCCTGCAAATACACTTCGGTTTTCCCGGAACCTGTAACGCCGTGCAGCAGCACTTGACGAAATCCCGAAAAAGAGTTAATAAACGCTAAGGCTTGAGCTTGAAAATGAGTTAAAGTTTTCGGTGCATCGGGCAATTGAGAAATTCCGCGATCGCCCCTGAGAACTTCCCTTTGGTCAATTACAACGCTACCTTTTTGTTCCAAATTTTTGACAACAGAAGAACTCGCGCTGCAAATTCTCAGCAAATCGTTCATCCACATTTCACCGCCGCCGCGCCGCAAAACTTCCAATACTTCTTGTTGCCGCTTGGTTAAATCTGTGACAAATGCGCTAGCAATTAATGTCACTGCCGGTTTTAGTTGTGGTTTGGGAGGATTTGGAGGTTCTAAATAACTTTCTACCCAACCGCGTTTCAATAAATCTTTCAATCCCCGATAACTTCCCTTAACTTGGCGCTGGAGGTATTGCCAAGTATAATCGCCGTTTTTTTGAGCTTGCAGCAATTGCAAAATTTGACTCGCGGCGGGATTGAGAAATGTTTCGGCATTGGGAGAAAGAGCATCCTTAATTAAGCGAATTCGGCGCACGGAACGGCTTAACAAACCGGGCGGCAGCGAGGCTCTAATTACTTGAATTAAAGGTGTGCAATAATAGGTGGCAGTGCGTTCGAGTAATTCCCAGTAAGTCGGTGGGAAAAAACCCGTACTGACAACATCTTCGACATCTTTAACCCTTGTGGGATCTAAGTCGGGCGGCAGTTGAGAAATGAACCGAATCGCGATCGCGCCTACATGTTGACTGCCAAAGGGTACACTCAAAATATCCCCTGGTTGCACGGTAAGTTCCGCAGGTAAACGATAGGTAAATAACTTATTTTCCTCCCCAGGCGAGTCCCCCGCAACCCTGAAAGGAGAGTCCACCAATACCTCGATCCACTCTGCTTGCACGGTGGGGCGCTGGGGCGGTTCGCTGCTGCCGTAGGATGCCCCGGCCTCTGCCGCTATAGGGGTTGACAAACCAAAAGTGACAGTAGACATAGGGTTGCACATCAAACTAGGAGGAGCCGCGGTCAAAGGGAGTTTTCATTATCCCTCAGTTTAGCTCGATCGATCGATCTTAGCGGCCGGAATTGGCGATCGGAATCTCGATCGCCAATTCAGTCCCTTCTCCAATTGCGGAGATGCACTCCAACCTCCCGCCGTGTTTGTCCACAACAATCTGATAGCTAATTGACAATCCCAAACCCGTCCCGTGACCAACTGGTTTGGTGGTAAAAAACGGATCGAAAATTTTCGCTTTTACAGATTCATTCATTCCCATACCATTATCTTTGATGCTAATTCTTGCCCCCTTTTCTGAAATAATAGAAGTAGTAATTATCATCTGGATAGGGTTGGCTTCTATCTCTTCCAGTGACGAATTTTGCTCTCGCTCCCGCAGGGAATCCACAGCATTATTAATGATGTTCATAAACACCTGGTTTAATTGCCCAGCATAACACTCTACCTTGGGCAAAGAACCATAATTCTTAATGATTTTTATAGCAGAATGACCTGGCTTTTCTTTAGTTAAATGCTGCAAAATTAACAAGGTGCTGTCAATTCCTTCGTGAATGTTAACGGGTTTTTTTTCACCTTCATCTACCCGCGCAAAGTTCCGTAAAGTCAGCACAATTTCGCGGATGCGCTCGGAGCCAACTTTCATTGACGACAGAGTTTTCAACAAATCTTCGCGCAGAAAGTCGATGTCAATTTTTTCCAGAAAAGCTTCAATCTCTGCATCTATTTCGGGATAACGATCCTGGTACATAGCGAGCAATTTTAAAATGTCTCCTGCATAGTCATTGACATAGGTAATATTGCCGTAGATGAAGTTAACGGGATTGTTGATTTCGTGGGCAATACCAGCTACCAAAATGCCCAAAGCCGACATTTTTTCTGCTTCGATTAATTTGATCTGGGTTGTTTTTTGGTTTTCCAGAGCTTTTTCTAGTGCAGACATTCTTGCTTTTAAAATATTTTTGGAATCTCTAAATTCCTCAGTGAGCTTTTTTAGCAAAGATTCTTTTTTTTGATTGAGGGCTTGTAATTGGCTGCGTTCGGTTTCCGATTTTTCGAGTTTTTTACGCAGGAGTCGATTTTCCTTTTCCAGCTCTTTGATTCTGTTGTCCCAGTCCGTTGGTTCCATCGGCTATTATTTTGAACCTAAAAATAGTGTCAGAACAGTTTTATGAGGAAATTTAGTTGCACCCTTTACCTAGTTAGAATTTTCGCGCACATTGCCTAACCAATTGTGTCCGAAAAATTCAAGATTTCCTTTATTTTGGTCGATATAAAAATATTATCTAAGATACATTCAAAATGTCAACATATTAATAACAAATCTAGTTAAAACCGCTTGCTACTTGTATTCCCCGCTCTCGCATTTGCGGGGTTTTTATCCGATTATTGGTAAATAAGCAGGGCGATCGCAAACTTATAAAGGCGGGCCCAGCGCGAAAAATTGCCCGATTCAGACAACTTTTGTACAAAACCAGTCGGCAATGCAAAGCGAAAATATTAAATGTGAGTGCGATCGACCGGGGGCAGCGGGAAAAGTGCGATCGACTGGGCGCGCGATCGCCCACAAGCAATCTCAAGTAACAAGCTCATTGCTCTCTCCCAGAACGCAATCACACTATAGCATTGCTGAGAAATCTCACTTTAATGTGTCGATCGTACTCACACACCCGCACCGTTTTGTGCTAATAACTACTACTTGTGACAACATCGACACAGCCGTTTATATTTGGAGAGTAATTGATGTCAGGTAGCGAAGTTCGTGCAGACTTTTGGATGAGCGAGTACATTACGCCTTGGGATATTTACGTTCACGGCGTCATCGCGGTGCTTGCTTACAAGAAAACAGCCTATCAAGAAATGTATGTCGTTCAGACCGGTACTTACGGCAAAGGCTTAGTTTTAGACGGTAAGTGGCAATCTTGTACAGGCGACGAGTTTCTGTACCACGAACCCCTGGTGCACCCAGCCATGATTTGTCACGGTTCACCCAAAAAAGTCCTCGTTCTCGGCGGCGGAGAAGGAGCTACGATTAGAGAAGTGCTGCGCTGGAAAACAGTTGAAAAAGTCGTGATGATCGACATTGACGGCGAAGTAGTAGAAGCTTGCCGCGAACACCTGCCAGAAATGCACCAAAACGCCTTTGACGACCCCCGCTGCGAAGTAGTAATCGGCGATGCTTTGGACTATTTAGACAACACAGACAAAGATTGGGATATTGTCATTTCTGACTTGTCCGATCCAATAGAAGAAGGCCCATCTTTCCAGTTGTTTACCAAGGAGTATTTTGAGAAAGTTCGCAGCGTAATGTCACCTAACGGATATTTCGTAGTGCAAGCAGGCCCCGTTTCTCCGGCAGAAATGAAAATGCACGCTCGCATTGTGAATACCCTGAAATCTGTTTTCTCCAATGTTCAATCCTGCACCAGCTTTATTTCTACTTACGGAGCTCCTTGGGGTTTTGCGATAGCTTCTAATCAAGAAATAAATACGCGGCCCGAACCCGCAGTTACTGACAAATTACTCGCCGAGAAAACAACTGGCGGGTTGCGGATGTTCGACGGAATTACACTGTTGGGGTTGATGCAGCTTCCCGGTCACTTGCGGCAGGTAATCGCCGCTGAAACCGAAGTTTACACTATGGCAGCGCCGCCTAAGTTTTTCGGGAAAGGTTCAGTCAGTCAGTGAAGTTAAATTGAAAGAGAAAACTCGTTTGGAGTAACTGAGATGAACAATTTAATTCGCATAGTCGCTGCAATTTTTCTTCCCCCTCTGGGCGTATTTTTGACTGTCGGCATCGGTACTGATTTTTGGATCAACCTGGTTCTCACGTTTTTGGGCTTTATTCCCGGTATCATTCACGCTGTTTGGGTGATTGCTAAGCACGATCGAGCTTAGCTTGAAAGCAAATCGAGTTTTGGGATAATAAACAGGCAAGAGAAAATAAAATTTCTTTTGCCTGTTTTTACCAATTAATCTGGATTAAATCTGCATTGCTCTGCGGTTAAAAATAAAAAAATCTAATTCTTATTATGACAATTAGATTGCACCTCAAGTTCTTCACAAACCAATTGAGCAATTTTTTTCGCCGCCCCCGATTCTCCTCGAACCGCACGCAAACGATCGCCCATTTGTGCTAATTTATCAGGATGGCTCAAATAGTCGATCGCCAATTGAGCCACAGCATCCGGTTCCAGCTTCCCAATTAACTCCGGCACAATCTCCTCCTGTGCCCAAATATTCGGCCAAGCATAAAACTTACCCTTTCCCAATTGCCAGATTAGCCAATTAATCGCAGTCGCAAAAGCTGAACCGACTAACGGCAAATTTGCCAGCAATCCCGGCAATCCGTCCCAAGCTTTCATCGCATCCAATTGCTGCGTCGGAATCAAAACAATCATCGGTACAGCTAACGAACCCAATTCCGCAGTATTCGCTCCCACAGTAGTTAAACAGAGGCTGCATTCTGATAGCAAATCGTAGGCGGGCGTCTGCGTCCAAAGTTCTACTTGCAAGTTATTTGCTGTCTGCAAAAACGGCCGTTCTGTTAAATGAAGTTCGGCGCTGGCGTTCTCAAATAAATGCAGGCAAGGATTTTGTTCAGGGTCGGCAAAACCTGCTAGAGTTTGCACATCTATGGTAGGAGCAACGGGAATAACAAAGCGAGTTTCAGGGCGGATGCGGTGGATGGATTGGGCGATCGACAAACATAACGGTACACCTAAAGCTAATTTGGCGGCTTTAGAACCGGGCAACAATCCAATTAATTCTATTTTCCGTAGGGTTACTGCCCCATCTTTGGCGTCAGATTTTCGATTACCTACTTCTGCGATCAAATCTCCGACAACTGTAAATTTATTAGCATATTTTTGGGGAATTTTAGCAAAAACTTCGGGTTTCATGGCCGCAAATTTATCAATCCAGCGATACCACCGCGCGTCCCATTCAGCATAAATAACAGTGCGATATTTGAGTCTTTTGCCAATAACAACCGTAAAAAATTGATCGCCGCCTAAAAATAAAACCACTCCTGTTTTGTGCCAATCCCAATTTTCAGCAGTTTTGCCAGATAATAGGAATGGAAAAAAATGCTCCGGTGCTTGCACTCTGTCAACTTCTGGGTAGGAACAAGCGATTTGTGCTTCTTTCCCGGTGGCGTGCGGACAGGGGGACAGCACTACAGAGATTCGCGCTTGAGTGCCCGCGTTTCCCAATTGCTCGCGCAAAGCTTGCACGGCGGGACGCACCCAAGTTGCCAATTCTCCGGGGCCGTTGGAGAGGATTAAAATATCGACTGTCATAGGATTTAATATTTGAGAGGATACAAGGGAGAATTTATGACAGATTTAATTGATGCCGTCAAGACGGGTGATGTTGCGGCTGTAGAAAGTGCGATCGAACAGCGTGCAGATATCAATGCCAAAGATGAGGAAGGTGCGACGGCTTTGACGGCTGCGGCTGAGGCTGGCAATTCTGCGATCGTCAAAAAATTGCTGGCTGCAGGTGCGGATGTCAACAGTCACGATAATGACGGGTGGACGCCGTTAATGAGTGCCGCTGCTGCCGGACATACGGAGATTGTACAGCTTTTGCTGGAGGCGGGGGCGGATGTGAATGCTAAAACTAATTTTGGTTTGACGGCTTTGATGAGTGCAGCAGGTAGCGGGCGCACTCAAGTTGTGGAATTTTTAATCGATAAAGGAGCTGATATCAAAGCTAAGGATAATAATACTTGGACTGCGTTAATTTGGGCCTCTTCGGAGGGTCACAAAGATACTGTTGAGGTTTTGAAGCTAGCGCGCGATCGCCATTAAAGACTTAGAAACCGGGTTTATTCGAGAAACCCGGTTTCTGGATGATACAATTAATTATCGCACTTCCCAGCAGCGATCGGGCAAATCCCCACTAGCTTAGAGATTTCTAGCCAAGTAGAGATAGAGAACCTCTAGATTCTGGTAATAGATTCAACTTAAGATTTCCGCCGCCTTCAATAACAGCGATCGTGTCAAAGCTACTAATTCCCGAACTTCCATCTGGAAAGTAGACGAACAAGCCGTTCGTTTGGATAGCTAAATCTCGATTGTTGTTGATGGGAAATATCAAGAATTTATCTAAAGAAGGTTGGATATCGCTTGTTGCTAGCTGAATGGTATCCTGACCTTGGGTAAAGTTACGAATTGTAGCAAAACCTGGCCCGATATATAACTTTGTTGGGGAACTGTATAGCTTACCACCACCGCCTACTAAAAGGTCTCCGAGCATGAATTTATCGCGGCCGCTACCGCCAGTGAGAGTATCGAATTCATTACTGCCCTCACTTTCATAATTTCGGCCGGGGATGGAAAAGCCATCACTGTTTGCAACATAACCTACTTCAACTCCAATTAATTCGGTATTTCCCACCCCAGCACCGGTGATGATGTCATTGCCGGAAGTTCCGATAAAAGTCGCAAACCGGCTGGGATCGTTTTTGCCGAAATTGAAGTAGTGTTCCCGACCTGTTTTCAATGCTCCCGATTCGACAAAAGGCCGAACATCGGGATTTTTTTGTAAGTATTCTGTTTCAAAGAATGAAGTCCCAAACTGACCGTCTTTGAGGCCGAATTGAATGAAATGCTGGTAGCCGTTTTTAAAAGTTCCATTCTGAATAAACGGCTGTAACTGTCGGTTATTTGCGAGATAAAACGCTTCGTTATACTCAGGCGATACACGAGTGCGACCCTCTTCGTAACCGTATTGGATAAAGTGGTCTAAGCCCGTCGCAAAAGGTGCAGTTGGGTTGTTGGGGGTGCGGACTAAGGCAGCGATGTCTGGGTTGCCAGCGAGGTAAGTATCTTCGTCAAAATACCGCGATACTTTAGTTAAGCCGCCGGCTTGACCGAATTTTTCAAAGTGTTCTCTTCCAGATTTTATAATTCCTGCATCAATAGCACGTTTCATCCAAGGATATTGCGCCAGGTAGTATGGTTCGTCAAAAATGTCATAATTAGTCATAATTATTTCTCCAAGCTTAGTCTGCTTACTTGTCGATTAAACTTGACCCACTATACGTAACTCTACTAACTCAGTATGTCAAGTTAATTATTGTTAAGCTTGTTTTATTATTTTCATGGCAAACACAAAAGTGCGATCGCCCTTTTTGCGAATGTGCGATCGCACTCCCCAGTAGCGATCGGGCAAATCCCCAATAGCTTCGAGATTTCTACCCAAGTGAAAATCTACTAACTCTAGATTCTGGTAATACATTCAACTTGAGATTTCCGCCACCTTCAATAACAGCGATCGTGTCAAACGGAGCCGTTCCGGGAACAGCGAGGAGTGAAGCATTGTATTGGATAGCTAAATCTCGATTGTTGTTGATGGGCAATATCAAGTATTGATCTGAGAAAGGTAAGAACCCATCTCCTAGCAGGATGCTATCCTGACCTTTTGTAAAGTTCCGAATTGTCGCAAAACCCGGCCCAGTATAGAATATTTGGGTTCCGGGCGGAGAGCTTTTACCGCCTTCTATAAGGTCACCGAGTACGAATATATCGCGGCCGCTACCGCCAGTGAGAGTATCGAATTCATTGCTACCGTCACTTTCATACACTCGGCCCTCGCCAAAGCCATTACCTGTACGTAAACCTACTTCAACTCCAATTAATTCGCTATTCCCCACCCCAGGACCGGCAATCATGTCATTGCCGGAAGTTCCGATAAAAGTCGCAGAGCGGCTTGGATCGTTTTTACCAAAATTGAAGTAGTGTTCGCGACCGGTTTTCAAGGCTCCAGATTCGACAAAAGGCCGAACATCGGAGTATTTGTTTAAGTATTCTGTTTCAAAAAATGAAGTCCCAAACTGACCGTCTTTGAGACCGAATTCAATGAAATGCTGGTAGCCGTTTTTAAAAGTTCCATTCTGAATAAACGGCTGCAACTGTCGGTTATTTGCGAGATAAAATGCTTCGTCATACTCAGGCGATACGCGAGTGCGACCTTCTTCGTAACCGTATTGAATAAAGTGGTCTAGACCCGTCGCAAAAGGGGCGTTTGGGTTGTTGGGAGTGCGGACTAACGCAGCGATATCTGGATTGCCTGTTAGATAAGCATCTTCGTCAAAATACCGCGATACTTTAGTTAAGCCGCCGGCTTGACCGAATTTTTCAAAGTGTTCTCTTCCAGATTTGATAACTCCTGCATCAATGGCCGGTTTGACCCAAGGATATTGAGCAAGGTAGTATGGTTCGTCAAAAATTGCGTAGTTAGCCATTTTTTGTCGGGCCGCTTTAATTAGCTGTTTATGCAATTTATCAATCATCTGGAAGTTACACAATACCCGATTGGGTGATTTTTTCCAAGTGTCAAATCTGACTTAAGCTCTATGCTTTCTAGCCGAGGAAAGTGAGACTGACTGGAGGACTAAACGGATTTATCATCTCAATCGGTTGCAGGCTTAGATTTGATCCGCCCTGAATTCTGGCAAGTGTATCTCCAGATTTTTGAATTAATAAGTCCGCCCCTGATGGAAATATACTCAGTTCATTAACGTTTTCCACCAACTGAATAAAATCTTTTCCTTTTTCAAAATTGACAATCCTGGCCTCCCCACTGCCCGTATAGAAATCTACTCGGCTGATCAAACTACGTCGGTTGTTGGGAACAGCATCTCCGATCACGAAGTAATCAATGCCAGAAGTGCCAATCAATGTATCGAATTCAGTGGTAGTCAGGAAAGGCTCTCTCGTGATGTCATCCAATTTCAAAGCGTCATACTTATTCTTATTAATGCCAAAAGGTGGATTAGGGCCGGCGAAAGCTACTTGCAGTCCGATAATTTGATTTTTTCCCGCTGTAAATCCCGTGACGATATCATTACCGTTGGTTCCTGTAAAAAATCCGTATCGATTTGACTCAAATTGCCCAAATTTTAGATAGTGTTCTCGACCACTTTTTAAACTTCCAGCCTCCACAACTGCCGCCACATCTGGGTTATCTCCCAAGTAACGTGGTTCAAAAAAACTTGTCCCGTACCTACCTTCTGTTTTTCCGAATTGGATAAAGTGTTGAAAGCCGGATTTAAAAATTCCGTTCTGCACGAAGGGAGTTATCTCCGGGTGGCGATTTAAATAAAAAACTTCGTCGTAGTCAGGCGATACTCGCGTGCGCCCTTCTTCGTAACCAAACTGGATAAAGTGGTCTAAACCTGAAGAAAAGGGTCGGTTTTGGTTGTTGGCGGTGCGAACAAATGGTGCAACATCTTGATTTTGAGCTAGATATGTATCTTCGTCAAAATATCGCGATATTTTTGTGAGGCCGGCGGCTTGACCGAATTTTTCAAAGTGTTCTCTTCCAGATTTGATAATTCCTGCATCAATGGCTGGTTTCAGCCACGGATATGAAGCAAGGTAGTATTGTTCGTCAAAAATTGCGTAACTAGCCATGTTTTCCTCCTGCGGATTTAATGAGGTATTTATGCAATTTCTTCATAATCCCGAACTGAGACAATTATTTGATTGGGTGATTTTACCTAATCAAATCTCACTTAAGCTCTATGCTTTCTAGCTGAGGAAAGTGAGATATACTGGATCTGCAAATGGATTTGTTATCCCAATCTGTGGCAGATTGAGAGTTGAGTTTTCCTGACTTGTGGAAATTTTATTTACCGATTGTTTAATTAATAATTCTCCCATTATAAACTAAGGCTAACCATCCATAGCTGCGATATTTCTACCCAAGTAAAGATCTAATAACACTAGATCCTGGTAAGAGATTCAAATTGAGATTTCCGCCACCTTCAACAACAGCGATTGTGTCAAAGCGACTGGCTATGAAAACTCCATTTTCAACGACGGGAAAGCCATTCGTTTGGATAGCTAAATCTCGATTATTGTTGATGGGAAACACCAATAATTGATCTAAGGGAATCCCTATCTGGATGATATCCTGACCTTGAGTAAAGTTGCGAATTGTAGCAAAACCAGGGCCGATGTAGAACTGTCTGGATGAGAGGGTTCCTCCCCTGAAGCCAACAATGTCACCGAGCACGAATTTATCGCGGCCGCTACCGCCAGTGAGAGTATCGAATTCATTGCTGCCGTCACTTTCATATCGTCGGATGCCGTTAGGGGCTTCTACGTCAACTCCAATTAATTCCACATTCCCCGCCCCGGAACCGGTGAGGATGTCATTTCCAGAAGTTCCCACAAAAGTCGCAGAGCGGCTTGGCTCAAATTGTCCAAACTTGAAGTAGTGTTCCCGACCAGTTTTCAAGGTTCCCGATTCGACAAACTGCTGAATGTCGGGGTTGTTTCCTAAGTATCCCTGTTCAAAGAAAGAAGTAGGCAACCGACCGTCTTTGGCCCCGAATTGAATGAAATGCTGGTAGCCATTTTTAAAAGTTCCATTCTGAATAAACGGCTGCAAATCTCGGTTAGTTGCTACATAAAATGCTTCGTCATACTCAGGCGATACGCGAGTGCGACCCTCTTCGTAACCGTATTGGATAAAGTGGTCTAGTCCGGTCGCAAAAGGTGCGTTTGCGTTGTTGGGAGTGCGGACAAAGGGTTTAAGGTCTGGATTTCCCTCAAGGTAAGTATCTTCGTCAAAATACCGCGATATTTTTGTGAGACCGGCGGCTTGACCAAATTTTTCAAAGTGTTCTCTTCCTGATTTGATGATTCCTGCATCAATGGCTGGTTTCAGCCACGGATATGAGGCAAGGTAGTATTGTTCGTCGAAGATATCGTAATTCATAGTTTGCTGTTTAAAATAAAGTGCGATCGTACTTTTTCATAGCACAATCGCCCACAACAAATTAAAAGTCATCAATCATCAGCATTAGCTAATGACCAATGACCAATGACCAATGACCAATGACCAATGACTATCCAATCAAGAAAGTGCCGTTACCGTTAGATTCTTGGAAACTCAAATTTAAACTTGCTCCTCCTTCAATGACGCCCAGCACATCTCCAAAACGCTGGATTGACAAATTGTTGCCAATGGGAGTTAGGCTGTAGCCGTTTAAAGAAGTTCCTTGCAGTTGGATAAAATCGCTTTCGATGTCGAAGTTGCGAATCGTAGCTTGACCGTTACCCAAATACAGCGGTGTCGGGCTAAAATTCCCGGAGGTAGGAGGAACTCCGAGTACGAATGTATTGGTTCCCGGAGCACCAATCAAGACATCGAATTCATTGGTGCCAAAGCTTTCATACTGGCGGTTGCCTTGGGGATCTATACCTACTTCCACTCCCACAAGTTCGACATCGCCCACGCCAACACCAGTTAAAACATCGTTGGTACGGGTGCCGACAAAAGTCGCGTCGCGGGCAGGCTCAAATTGTCCAAAATTGAAGAAGTGTTCCCGGCCGGTTCTCAAGTTTCCCGAGTTGACAAACGGCACGATGTCGGGGTTTTCTTTTAAGTATTCCGGTTCAAAAAATGAAGTTCCAAACCGACCTTCTTTGGCCCCGAATTGAACGAAATGTTGGTAGCCTGATTTGAAAGTTCCGTTTTGAATAAACGGTTGCAGTTCAGAGTTGTTTGCTAAATAAAAGGTTTCGTTGTATTCGGGTGATACTTGGGTGCGGCGCTGTCCTTCATCGTAACCGAACTGGATAAAGTGATCGAGGCCGGTCGCAAAAGGCGCGTTTGGGTTCACTGTACGAACGAAGGGTGCAAGGTCTGGATTCCCAGCAAGGTAAGCATTTTCGTCAAAATAACGCGATACTTTAGTTAGACCGCCTTCTCGCCCAAATTTTTCAAAGTGTTCTCTTCCAGATGAGATGACTCCTGCGTCAATGGCTGGTTTGACCCAAGGATATGAGGCGAGGTAGAATTGTTCGTCGAAAATTGCGTAGTTAGCCATGTTTTCCCCTTAAGGTTTTGATGAGTTTGAGAGTTTATAGCAATTAGCTTTCCATGAACTCGATCGCCGATCAGGAATTTACATAAAATAGACTTTATTAAATTGTTTTAAGTTCCTGGTTAAATTTAAACTTTTTTTGACTCAGCAATTATCTGAAGGCTACATTCTGCCTTCAGAATTTATGCGTTTTTTCCATTAGTTAATTTGTCATCGCAAGTTTAATCAATTATACAAAACTTGGAACTTTTTTCAGGATTTTTTTCTCAATTGTTGGTTAATTTTTAATTATTTTTATCCAATTCATTAATCGTATACATATTTAAATAAATGTGTCAAGTAAATTTTTGTAAATAAAATATGGAGTATTTGCTCAAGGAATTTATAAAAAAATGTAACGAAAACTTGGCCTAAATTTGTCGAATTGTGTCATGTGCAGGCTCAAATCGCCTAATGGCAAGCGTTTTCTGGTAAAAATGCTTATGGGATAAAAAAATTCCCGATTCCCGAAAACAGCATCTTAAAGGAGCCTAACCGGATGTTCACTCACGTCAAGCCCACCATTCGCCACGTTGTGCCGGAAAACTTGCAGGGGCGATCGCTCATGAAGGTGGTCTATGTCGTACTGGAACCGCAGTATCAAAGCGCCCTGTCGGCAGCGGTTCGATCGATAAACCAGAAAAATCCGAATTTGGCAATAGAAATCAGCGGCTACCTGATCGAGGAACTCCGCAGCCCGGAAAATTACGAGGCCTTCAAACGGGATGTGGCGGATGCCAATGTATTTATTGCTTCTCTAATTTTCATCGAAGATTTGGCAGAAAAAGTGGTAGCTGCGGTGGAACCGCTGCGCGACAGCTTGGATGTCGCCGTCGTCTTCCCGTCGATGCCAGGGGTGATGCGACTCAATAAAATGGGCAGTTTCTCGATGGCACAGTTGGGACAAAGCAAAAGTGCGATCGGCGAATTCATGAAAAAACGGAAGGAAAAATCCGGTAGTTCCTTCCAAGACGGAATGCTGAAACTGCTGCAAACTTTGCCGAAAGTGCTGAAATATTTGCCCATCGACAAAGCCCAAGATGCCCGCAACTTCATGCTGAGTTTCCAGTATTGGCTGGGCGGTTCCCAAGAAAACTTGGAAAACTTCTTGCTGATGCTGTCCCACAAATATGTATTCAAAGGCCAGGAACAGCTAACTTTTCAAGAACCCGTTGTCTACCCGGACATGGGGATTTGGCATCCTTTAGCACCATCGATGTTTGAGGATGTAAAAGCATATCTCACCTGGTACAATTCCCGCAAAGATATTTCGGCAGACCTCAAAGACCCCCTTGCACTTTGCATCGGTTTAGTGTTGCAGCGCACTCACTTAGTCACCGGAGATGACGCGCACTACGTAGCAATAGTGCAGGAATTGGAGGCAATGGGCGCGCGGGTTTTACCGATTTTTGCTGGTGGTTTGGACTTCTCAAAGCCGGTTGAAACTTTTTTCTTGGAAGTTGGGGCGAAAGGTGTGACACCGCTGCCGATCGTTGATGCGGTGGTTTCTCTGACTGGTTTTGCCCTGGTGGGCGGCCCGGCGAAACAAGATCACCCGAAGGCGATCGAGACTTTGAAAAAGCTAAACTGCCCTTACATGGTGGCTTTGCCGCTGGTTTTCCAAACGACGGAAGAGTGGGAAAATAGCGATTTAGGATTGCACCCGATTCAAGTTGCTTTGCAAGTTGCCATTCCTGAGTTGGATGGCGCGATCGAACCGATTATTTTGTCGGGAAGAGATGGCGCAACTGGAAAGGCGATCGCCCTACAAGACCGGATCGAAGCAATTGCCCAGCGCGCCATGAAGTGGGCAATGCTGCGCCGTAAACCAAAATTAGATAAAAAAGTTGCGATCACAGTTTTCAGTTTCCCGCCGGACAAAGGCAACGTCGGAACAGCCGCTTATTTGGACGTTTTCGGCTCGATTTACCAAGTATTGAAAGCCTTAAAAGGTAACGGTTACGACTTGCCAGAATTGCCGGATTCCGCCGAAAAACTGATGCAAGAAGTCATCCACGACGCAACAGCCCAATACCAAAGCCCGGAATTAAATGTTGCTTACCGGATGTCCGTCGCTGAATACGAAGAATTCACTCCTTACTCGGAACGCTTGCAAGAAAATTGGGGCCCGCCTCCGGGACATTTGAACAGCGACGGACAAAATTTGCTGATTTTCGGCAAACATTTCGGCAATGTGTTTATCGGAGTGCAACCTACTTTTGGATACGAAGGCGATCCGATGCGGTTGTTATTCTCTCGTTCCGCCAGCCCGCACCACGGTTTTGCTGCTTACTATACATATTTGGAGCGCATTTGGGGTGCGGATGCGGTGCTGCACTTCGGCACTCACGGTTCCCTAGAATTCATGCCTGGTAAGCAGATGGGAATGTCTGTCGATTGTTATCCCGACAGTTTGATCGGCAAAATTCCTAACCTCTATTATTACGCAGCCAACAATCCCAGCGAGGCAACAATTGCCAAGCGCCGCAGTTATGCTGAAACCATCAGTTATCTGACACCTCCGGCGGAAAATGCTGGTTTGTACAAAGGTTTGCAGGAACTCAGCGAGTTGATTGCTTCCTATCAAACTTTGAAGGATACGGGTCGGGGTGTGGCGATTGTTGATGCGATCGTCGAAAAATGCCGTTTGGTGAATTTGGATAAGGATATCGCCCTACCTCCCGAACAAGAAAGAGGGGTTGCTGCGGGAATGACTGCTGAGGAACGCGACAATTTAGTTGGCTTGGTTTACCGCAAGTTGATGGAGATTGAGTCGCGGTTGTTACCTTGCGGTTTGCATATTATCGGTAAGCCGCCGACTGCGGAAGAGGCGATCGCAACTTTGGTGAATATCGCCAATTTAGACCGCGAGGAAGACAACCTGATAGGCTTGCCGCGAATTATCGCTAACAGTCTGGGACGCGATATCGAAGAAGTTTATACCAACAGCGACAAAGGCATTTTAACGGATGTCGAATTGCTGCAAAAAATCACCTTGGCCTGTCGGGATGCAGTGGGCGCTTTGGTGAAGGAACAAACCGACGCTGAGGGTAGAGTTTCCCTTGTTTCTAAGTTGAATTTCTTCAACATGGGCAAGAAAACACCTTGGATTGATGCGCTGCACGCTGCCGGTTTCAAAAAAATCGATCCAGAACCGATTAAACCGCTGTTTGAGTATCTGGAGTTCTGCTTGCAGCAAGTTTGTGCCGACAACGAATTAGGCGCTTTGTTGCGCGCGTTAGAAGGCGAGTATATTCTGCCTGGTCCCGGTGGCGATCCGATTCGCAACCCGGATGTTTTGCCGACTGGCAAGAATATGCACGCTTTGGACCCGCAGTCAATCCCTACAACGGGGGCGGTTAAGTCTGCAAAGATTGTAGTCGATCGGCTGTTAGAAAGACAGCGCGTGGATAACGGCGGAAATTACCCAGAAACCATCGCGGTTGTGTTGTGGGGAACCGACAACATCAAGACTTACGGCGAATCCCTCGCCCAAGTAATGTGGATGGTGGGAGTGAAGCCAGTTCCCGACGCTTTGGGCCGGGTAAACAAACTCGAATTGCTTTCTTTAGAAGAGTTGGGACGCCCTCGGATCGACGTAGTAATTAACTGTTCGGGCGTATTCCGCGACTTGTTCATCAACCAAATGAATTTGTTAGATAAAGCCGTGAAAATGGCAGCGGAAGCCGACGAACCGTTAGAGATGAACTTCGTCCGCAAACACGCATTGAAGCAAGCGGAAGAAATGGGCATCAACCTGCGCCAAGCAGCAACCCGGGTATTTTCCAATGCCTCTGGTTCCTATTCATCTAACGTCAACTTGGCGGTGGAAAACAGCACTTGGGAAAGCGAAGCCGAGTTGCAGGAAATGTACTTAACTCGCAAATCATTCGCCTTTTCTTCCGACAATCCGGGAACAATGGAACAAGACAGGCAGATTTTTGAATCATCCTTAAAAACTGCGGAAGTCACCTTCCAGAACTTAGATTCTGCCGAGATTTCCCTAACCGACGTGTCGCACTATTTCGACTCCGATCCGACTAAATTGATCGGCAGTTTGCGCGCAGATGGGAAGAAACCGACATCCTTTGTTGCTGATACAACCACAGCCAACGCGCAGGTGCGGACGTTATCAGAAACCGTGCGTTTAGATTCGCGGACTAAGCTGCTGAATCCGAAGTGGTACGAGGGGATGCTGTCGCACGGTTATGAAGGCGTGCGCGAGATTTCTAAGCGTCTGGTGAATACGACTGGATGGAGTGCGACGGCGGGCGCTGTGGATAATTGGGTGTATGAGGATGTCAACACTACGTTTATCCAAGATGAGGAGATGCAGAAGCGTTTGCTTAACTTAAATCCTCATTCTTTCCGCAAGATTGTCAGCACTTTGCTTGAGGTGAATGGCCGGGGTTATTGGGAAACTTCGGAGAACAATTTGGATCGCTTGCGTGAACTTTATCAGGAGGTGGAAGACCGGATTGAGGGAGTAGAATAGGATAGTTTGGGGCAGGCTTTTGGGCCTGCCTCTTGACTGTGATTAGAATATTCCACTTGGTAGCGCTACCTGTGGCTTAAGTGACGAACAAATCTTTAGATATATTTGGAGTGATTGGCAATGAAAGCAGATAGTTGGAAAATTGCCAAAGTTTTCAGTTCCGGTGGTGAAATTCATTATGTTATGCCCCACTTTCAACGCCAATATAGTTGGGAAAAAACTGAATGGGAAGTGTTATTAAAGGATGCGATCGCAATTTATGATGAATACGATCCCGAAAAAGAACCAGAACATTTTATAGGATCTCTGGTAGTCATCAATGATGGAACACGCGGCATAATGACAGCTTTTAACTTGGTTGATGGCCAGCAACGTTTGACCACCTTATCCTTACTATTTCTTGTTTTGCGGGATATTATCAAGCCCACCGATCAAAAGCTTGCTAAGAAAATCAATAAATTTGTAGTCAATTCAGATGAAGAAGGCGAAGGTGATGTTTATTTTAAACTTTTACCAACCAATAAATATGGCGATCGCCAAGCTTATCAAGCGATTATTTTAGAAGGAAATTATAAGCAATTTACTGAATCTGGCATACCTAAAGCTTATAATTATTTTCTTCCCGAAATCGAATCTAAAGTTAAAGAAGGTGAACTAGATATTGGTAAGTTTTTTACAGTATTACAGAACAGTTTTCAACTTGTTTTCATAGAACTTAATAAAGATGAAAATCCTTATCATATTTTTGAAAGTCTGAATGCCAAAGGCAAACCGTTAACTCAGGCAGATTTAGTCCGCAACTATATGGCGATGATGTTACCAACATCTCAGCAAGAAAATGCTTTTACTAAATATTGGGAAAAAATTGAGGGATTATTGCAAGAAAAACGAATAGTTGGGAAATCAGGGATGGGTGAATTAACGGCTTTTCTTCGGCATTATTTAGCAATGGAAACGAGAAATCTTTGTGCCGAATCCCATATTTATGCACGATTTCGTGATTATTGTAAAAAATTAGATGACCAAGCATTTGTCCTAGAAATTGCTAATCTCCTAAAATTTGCTGAATATTATGACAAACTACTGCGACCTGACAATGAAGACAACGAAAATATTAAAATAGTATTATTGCGCCTCAATACTTTCGACCTTTCTACTGCTTATCCGTTTTTATTAACGCTCTATAATGAGTATAAATCTCAAAAGATTGATCGTGAGGAGTTTATCGAATGCTTAAAATCACTAGAAAATTATTTGGTTCGTCGGTATATTTGTGGAAAACAAACAAACTATCTTAATAAAATGTTCCCCTCCATTTGGAAAGATGTAGAAGCAATCAAAAATGAAGATGAAGAAATCACTTTGCCAGAAGCTTTGCAAAAAGTTTTGATTGCCAAGCAATATCCTAATGATAATGATGTTAGACAATCAATTAAAAGCCGTCAACTTTATGAGAAAAACACTCACAAAATATGTCTTGTTATAGAAACAATTAATCGCCACTTGTCTAAGGGAAAAGGTGGGTTTACTGTCCTCGATCAAAAATCAACTATTGAGCATATTTTGCCACAAACGTCAAGCGAAGATTGGGAGAATGAACTTGGAGGTGAATTTCAACAAATCTACCGAGATTATTTACATACCTTGGGGAATTTAACTTTAGTTACTCCTGAGTGGAATTCACAACTTTCTAATTCATCATTTCTGGTGAAAAAGCAAAAACTGGCTGAACACGCTTTGCGAATTAATAGTGACTATTTTTCTCAAAGTATTAACCGATGGGATGAAAAAGCTATTCTCGAACGAGCTAATTTTCTCAGCATTAAGTTTATCGAAATTTGGCCATCTCTTGGAGAACATGAAGTATTTCCTACTCGCACATCCGGTAAGCCAAAGTTGATTAAAATCTGTGGTGACGAAATTCCACTTCCTAAGCAAACCTGGCGACAAGTTACAATTCAATGCTGTGAGTGGGTGATTAAAAATAGATCGGATCGCTTTGAAAAGGCTAGAAATTTACTTAAACCTCATTTCCAAGAGAATCGCCGGGATAAAAATAGTGATGGAAATGAATGGCAGAAGTTAACAAATGGATATTGGGTTAATTTACACAAACCTGCGAAGGATCATAGAAAATTTTGTCGTCGTTTTCTAGAAGCAGTTGGGATCTTAGAAGACGATTGGAGTATCGAATATGTCAGTGATTAGGAATGATTATTTAGAGTTTTGTTAAAAGGAAGAAGTATTACAACCATGATGACTTACAAAGGTTACAGTGCTAGCATTGAAGTAGATTTAGAAGCGGAAATTATTTTCGGGGGAGTCCTCGATATTAATGACGTAGTGACTTTTAAGGCACAAACTATTGAAGAAGCTCGCCAAGAATTCCACAACTCCATCGATGATTATCTAGAGTTTTGCAAAGAATTAGGACAGGAACCCTAGCGACCTTTTTGAGTAAGGTGAAATTCCCTAATGAAGTACGAAGTCATCATTTACTGGAGTGACGAAGACCAGGCATTTATTGCAGAAGTACCAGAATTGCCGGGATGTGCGGCGGATGGCGAAACTTATCAAGAAGCATTGCAAAATCTAGAGATTATTATGCAGGAGTGGATAGAAACGGCTAACGCACTGGGTCGTCCTATTCCTCAACCGAAAGGTCGCTTGATGTTTGCGTAGTTGAAATAGAATCACAGCCGATCGCCCTGATCTTCCCAAAGTACGATCGCCCTTATCTCCCCCAAAGTGCAATTAAACTTGACCAGGCAAATCCAAGGCAATTAATAAAGCTTGATTCAGCAGAAGTATTGCTTCATCACTAAGCATTCCTCGTAAACTCAATAAACGAGATTTAGATAATACCCGTACTTGATCTGCCATAGCGATAGAATCGTTGGTTAATCCACCGTCGGGAGCTTTAATTAATACCTGAGTGGGATAAACTCGTTTACCAGTTTGATAAGTAGTGCAGGGAATAGCCAAAACTACAGGGCTATATGTATTGATTGTAGCTCGACTAACGATGATAACAGGACGGGTTCCTCCTTGTTCAGAACCCTCAACAGGTTCAAGTCTAGCATCATAGACTTCTCCCCGGTTCATACAGGAGATTCTCCCAATTGCAAGGCTTCCCAACTCGCTACCGCAAACTCAGCCTCCATCTGTAGCACTTGAGCTTGATACTCTGGATCTTGTACCATTTCAATCAGTGCTGCATCAATTTCTAATCGTTTACCCTGAGTCTGAGTTGTTACCCGATCGCGAACCAATGCTGACAATACTTCTAATAGTTGCTGTTGCTCTTCAAGAGTGAGATTTTGAGCCTGACTCAGTACCTCGCTATAAGTAGACATAGGCTTTATGTTGAGATTTTTTGGCTGATTGTCATTATAGCAATTTAGGATCGAAGGAAGTACGATCGCCCTCAGCTTCCCCTGCATGGCAATTTAGTTTTGAGCAAGGTTGGCAGCAACTTGAATGTTATCACCTACGCTTCAACCCCAGCACGCTGAGAAAAAAGCTCGACAAAACCATCTGCAAACCAACAGTCAGACAAGTTAGTGAGGGAATAACCAAACGCAGAGTTTTAGAAGGGTCGAGAGAACCGAAAGCTGTTTCGCTCCAAATAGTTAATGACAAGAACGAGCCAACTATTCCGATTAAAATCAGCGTGATTCCGACAATCAATCCTGTCTCTAGAGTGACATAGCGAAATATTTTATTGAGTTTGGGGTCTTCGGGCAGCAGTTTTTCACTGATGGCAAAAACTTTGGTAAAAAAAGCGAAAGTTACTGCTTGAAAACCGATGATAATGGCGATCGCAGCATACAGCAGCGTGTGTACATCAAAGCTAATACTACCAATCTTTTGAGTACCAGGTAATAGCCAGATGCCGACAATTAGACCCCAAATTATCAGCGCCACACCCGGATACAAAAACAGCCACCGAGGACTGTAAAGGAGCAGAAATCGTAGATGCCGCCAGCCATCTCGCCAAGTTCGCAAGTGCGGCGGGCGCGAGCGTCCATCGGGAGAAAGTACGGTTGGGACTTCTGTTATCCGCAATGTGTACAGAGATGCTTTGACAACCATTTCGCTAGCAAATTCCATCCCCGTTGTTTGTAAGTCGAGTTTCAAAATTGACTCTCTCCTAAAACCCCGCAATCCGCAGTGAAAGTCGCCGACTGGACTCGCGAAAAATAACTGCCCAACCCATGTCAGCACCGGATTTCCTAAATATTTGTGCAGCGGCGGCATCGCCCCCGGTTTGATGCCCCCTTGAAAGCGGTTTCCCATTACTAAGTCGAAACCTTCTCGCAATTTTTTGACAAAAAAGCCGAGGTTGGAAAAATTGTAGCTGTCGTCAGCATCGCCCATGATAATATAAACTCCGCGCGCTGCCAGGATGCCTCCCATGAGGGCGCTGCCGTAGCCTTTGGCTGCTACGGGCACGACTCTCGCTCCCATTCTGGTAGCGATATCTTGAGAACCGTCAGTGCTGCCGTTGTCTGCTATGATGACCTCGCCGGCAATATCAAGTTCGCGCAGGGACTTCTGTGCTTTCTTGATGCAGATTTCTAAAGTTTCTGCTTCGTTGAGGCAAGGCATGAGTATCGATAGTTCTAGAGTGTATTCTCCGCTTGGATTAGTCTGCTCTGCCATATATTTGTTCCACTCTCGATCGCGATCGACCATACTTGATTTTCCCGTATCTCTGCTTAAAATATTAGTGGTGAATAAAACCTAACAAAACTTAATTAAAGTTTTTCAGGTTTTTGGGAACGGCAATTTTTGATTGTACTATAGGTTAGTAAACTTGTGAATAGAAGCGTTTTTTTGTTATTGCTTGCTGCAATATTGTGCGGCGTCGCCGGTCAATTTAGTCTGAAGGCAGGAGCTAAAATATTAGGGCCCATTGGCGCTGCTAATCTAATAGAAAAAATTCTCGCAATGGCTACCCAGCCTTTGATTGTATGTGGTCTTTCTTTGTATGCAATTTCTTCCATCGGCTTTATTGTAGTTTTGTCGCGGGCAAACCTTAGCATAGTCTCACCTTTATTGTCAATTAGTTACCTGTTTACTGTTTTAGGTGGCAAACTTATATTTCACGAGCCTTTGCCACCGCTGCGGTTAGTAGGGGTAGCGCTAATTATGACGGGAGTAATTTTTGTACTCAGAGGTCAAGCTGGCGGAGTGACTGGAGGCAACTAGCCACTTTTAAGATTGACGCTGGAGTCCTGAATTGATACAGCGTATCCCCGGTTTATGAAGGGCAGTAGGGAGACGGCAGTGCCTTGTCCCGGCGGGAATTGATCGATAAGCGGGTGTACTTCATCAACCTGCAACCTGCTGTAACTTAGGTCAAAGGGTGTATTTGAACCTTCTGTTATGAAATGATGCTGCTGTATGTCTAATATTTCTGAGCCTGTGAATGCCCATCAATTTTTGAGCGATCGCACCGCAGTTCTTGCTACCATGCACCAAAAAGAACGGGTGATGGCTCCGGTTTTGCAACGAGAATTGGGCGTAAATATCCTAGTGCCTGCGGAGCTTGACACTGACACTTTCGGCACCTTCACGCGAGAAGTTAAACGCTTAGGAACACAAATAGAAGCGGCTCGCCATAAAGCACAAAAAGCTCTAGAAATTACGGGCGAAACTCTTGCCTTTGCCAGCGAAGGTACTTTCGGCCCTCACCCAATGATGCCGTATCTGCCAGCTAACAGAGAAATCGTAATTTTATTAGATCGAGCCAACAATCTAGAACTCATCGGCGACTCTTTCTCCGTTGAAACTAACTACAGTCACCAGTTAGTTTCCAGTATAGAAGAAGCAGATGATTTTGCGAAAAAAGCTGGATTTCCCGAACACGCACTGGTGGTTGTAGTTGGCGAAGCTGCGCTCGGTAACGGCGAAATTGTCAAGGGCATTAGGACAGAAAAACAATTTTTTGACGCTGTAACAGCAGGCTTAAAAAAATCGTCAAACGGCCGAGTTCACATCGAAACAGATATGCGGGCGATGTACAATCCAACTCGGATGAAAAACATCGAAAATGCAACTCTGGATTTAGTTAAAAAATTCAAGCAATTCTGCCCGGAGTGCGGTTGGCCGGGATTCGATATTGCTGAGATGAAAATCGGATTGCCCTGCGGACTGTGCTATTTCCCGACTCAGCTAGCGCGAGCCGCAATCTATAAATGCAAAAAGTGCGGTTATACTAAAGAAAAACTATTTCCCGACGGTCGAGAGACTGCCGATCCTTCCCTTTGTCAATATTGCAACCCTTAGAAAAATAATTGGCTAAACTTAGTAAAGTTTGCAACAATATTATTGATAGTTCCCTAATTAAATTCACTAATGATAGCCATAGAAACAGAACGCAACTGGAAACCCGTTATTAAAGAATTCGAGGCTGTAGTTGGCAAAAATGGGGTGGTGCAGCGCCGCGAAGAATTAATTGTCTACGAGTGCGACGGACTCGCTAGCTACCGCCAGCGCCCCGCCGTGGTGGTATTGCCTCGAACTACGGAGGAAGTGGCGCAAGTTGTCAAAATATGCGATCGCAACTCAATTCCCTGGGTTGCTAGAGGCGCAGGCACCGGCCTTTCCGGCGGCGCTTTGCCTGTAGAAAACTGCGTGCTGATTGTCACTGCCCTGATGCGAAAAATCCTGAAAATAGACTTAGAAAATCAGCAAGTAGTCGTGCAACCGGGAGTAATTAATAACTGGGTAACGCAAGCAGTTAGCGGCGCCGGTTTCTACTACGCGCCAGATCCTTCCAGTCAAATTGTTTGTTCGATTGGCGGCAACGTTGCCGAAAATTCTGGCGGCGTTCACTGCCTCAAATACGGAGTCACAACTAATCACGTTTTAGGATTAAAATTGGTAGTTGCGGACGGTTCAATTGTCGATGTCGGCGGCGAAGTTTCCGAAATGCCCGGTTACGATTTAACTGGTGTATTTGTCGGTTCTGAAGGCACTTTAGGCATCGCTACAGAAGTTACTCTGCGAATTCTCAAAGCGCCGGAATCGATTTGCGTTCTGTTGGCCGATTTTGCCAGTATCGAAGCAGCAGGAGAATCGGTTTCGGATATTATCAGCGCTGGCATTATTCCTGGCGGCATGGAAATCATGGACAACATCAGCATCAATGCTGTGGAAGATGTGGTAGCAACTGGATGTTATCCCCGCGATGCGGCGGCAATTCTCCTCATAGAAATCGACGGTTTAGAAGTGGAAGTTGCCACAAACAAACAGCGGATTGCCGATATTTGCAAGCATAACGGAGCACGAAATATCACCACGGCAAGCGACCCGGAAACGCGCCTAAAAATTTGGAAAGGGCGGAAAGCTGCTTTTGCCGCGGCGGGTCATCTCAGCCCGGATTATTACGTGCAAGACGGCGTAATTCCGCGAACGCAAATGGCTTATGTTTTGAAAGAAATTGAGGGTTTGAGCGAGAAATACGGTTATCGAATTGCTAATGTATTTCACGCGGGAGATGGGAATTTGCACCCGCTAATTTTGTACGATAACTCGGTAAAAGGTGCGCTGGAAAAGGTGGAAGAATTGGGCGGGGAAATTCTCAGGCTTTGCGTGAAAGTTGGGGGAAGTCTTTCGGGCGAACACGGCATCGGCGCTGACAAGAAGTGTTTTATGCCCGATATGTTTTCGGAGGTAGATTTGGAGACAATGCAGTGGGTACGTCAGGTGTTTAATCCGAAAGGTTTGGCGAATCCTGGGAAGATGTTTCCGACGCCGAAGACTTGCGGCGAAGCGGCGAAGGCTAAGGTTGAAACTTTTAAAAAGTTGGAGGGTGCAGAGGTTTTTTAATTCCCTATTTATGGGGTAAGGTGAGCCGAAAAGCACGTGACAATTTTCTCTACAATGGGGATGCAAAGCCTCTAAGTATGCCTTTCCAGCTAGATTCGGGTAACGAGAAAAAACTATTTTTCTCGTTTTTTAGGAGTGCGATCTTCCCGATCGCTTGTTGGCTTATATATGAAGTTAGTAAGGTGCAGATTGCACATTCCACCCTAATGTGCAATTGGAATTCTGATAGTAAATTCCGTGCCCTTGCCCAATTCCGAAGTACAATGTAATTCGCCTTTGTGTCTTTCTACAATAATTTGGTAGCTAATTGACAAACCCATTCCCGTGCCTTTACCAATAGGTTTGGTAGTAAAAAATGTATCGAATATGCGCTGCTTGACTTCCTCAGTGATTCCCGGCCCGTTGTCGGCAATTTTGATTTCTACAAAATTGCCGACTACTTCCGTGCACATCCTAATCTGGCTGGGATTTTCTGCCATTTCTTGACTGTTTCGCCTCTTGTTCGCATCCTCTAAGGCATCGATCGCATTGCTGAGAATATTCATAAAAACTTGATTTATTGGCCCGGCAAAACACTGAACAGGCGGCAAGTCTCCGTATTGTTTTACAATTTTAATGGGGGGCTTTTCGCCGTTTCCTTTCAAACGGTGATTTAGAATGAGCAGCGTGCTGTCAATACCTTCGTGGAGGTTAACGGGTTTCATCTGCGAATCGTCGTGTCGCGAAAAGTTCCGCAGCGACTGAACTATCTGGCAAATGCGATCGACACCAACGCTCATTGAAGACAGTATTTTAGGTAAATCTTCAGCTAAAAAATCGAGTTCCTTCTCTTTTCTTTCCTGTTGAATTTCGGCGACTGGATTAGGATAGTGCTGTTGGTAAAGTTCGAGATGGTGAAATAAGTCTTGAGTATAATTTGTGAGATGAGCGAGATTGCCGTAAATGAAGCTGACTGGGTTATTAATTTCGTGAGCTACGCCAGCCAGTAGCAATCCCAAACTAGACATTTTTTCGCTTTGAACTAATTGGGAATTAGTGGCTTTGAGTTCGTTAAGTGTGGCAGCTAGTTGAGCTGCTTGTTCTCTGCTTTGTGCTTCAGAATTATGCAAGGCTTCTTCGGCTTGTTTGCGCTCAGTGATGTCTCTCTGTACACCAATAAAATGAGTTAATTTGCCCATTCGATCGCGCACAGGAGATATTGAGAAACAATTCCAGAACGCGGTTCCATCTTTGCGGTAATTCTTTAATATTACCTTGCACTCGCTTTCTGTTTGCAAGGCTTGGCGAATTATTTCTACTGCCGCCGGATCGGTATCGCTTCCGTGCAAAAATCGGCCGTTTTTCCCGATAATTTCCTGTCGCCGATAACCTGTCATGCTTTCAAATGCGGGATTGCAATAAATAATTGGATTTTCGGGGTCAGTGGCGTCTGAAATCGTAACTCCGGTGCTAGTAGCTGCTATCGCTCGATCGTACAACCAAAGCATTTCTTCTGCGCGTTTGCGATCGGTAATGTCCCGTAGCGTAGCTAAATAAGCCATTTCTCCATCCCATTCCGTTTCCACCACCCGCATTTCTACTACAGCATTTGCTTTTTGCTTGCGAATAGCTTCAACTTCTGTTTGCACGACGCGAGTTCCTGGTGCTTCTGTTTTTCCAACTTGGGGAATAATATCCGTGGCCATCTCAAGGTCGCAAGCTGAAACTTCTACTACTAAATTGCCAAAAAATGCTTGCCCTAGAAGTTCCTCAGCAGTGCAGTTAAACAGCGCTTCTGCTGACGGGTTGGCAAAACAAATAAGTCCTAGCTTGTTGACGATTGCGATGCCGTCGGCATTTTTTTCTATCGCATTCCGAAACCGAGATTCGCTAGCTTTCAAATCCTGCTGTAGCTGTTCCATTGCTCGCTCCATCTGCTGCAATTCGCACAGGCTAAGACTATAAGCTTCGGAAATATTTGCCTCGGTCGAATTCTCGGCTCTTGTTTTGGGCATCTGTTGGTAGCCTGTTCTATTGGTCAGATTAGGAGCTGTTTTTTTATGCTTCCTGCTAATATTACTGAGCTTATTTTCTGGATCGGCTTCTTGAAAAAACATATTTCTACCCTACTCAATTATTTTTTACATTAAGGTATTGCGATCGCCCTATTTTCCGGGAAATTTAGGGAGGAAGCAATTTACACCCGATGCTAGCACATTACTTTTAGAATTCATCATAAAACATCGTTAAAATTCAAGAGCGATCGCCATAGATTTATCTATTAAGTTTTATTAAGTAATTTCAACAACATTGACACTTACGTAGCGACACGAACTGTGCAAGCTGGATATGGCTTCAATCCCCCTCGCACTCACAAAATAACCAGTTCCACGCGCAAGTTCTACATATTTAGAAGCCACTGGTTAGTATAAAATATTATATAATTTTGACAAAAAATATGGTTAAAAATAAGCGAACTCATCTTTATTTCATTAAAAATAATCATAATTAGCAATTACCAAATCATCTCCCTGCAGGCAGATGTGATATAGAATATAACCTATCTATTTTTGCGATCGCAACTTCAAACCAATGGCACGTCTAGCACTTCTGAGCACATCCAATAAAAGCGGACTAATCGACTTAGCGCGCAGTCTAGTAGAAGAATTTGAATTTGACATAATTAGTAGTGGCGGGACAGCAACGGCTCTCAAAGAAGCAGGCATCCCAGTGACCAAAGTTGCGGAATATACTGGTTCTCCCGAAATTTTGGGAGGGCGAGTCAAAACACTTCACCCGCGAATCCACGGGGGCATTTTAGCACGCCGCGATGTACCGGAAGACCTCGCAGATTTAACAGCAAATCACATTCGGGCGATCGATCTAGTTGTAGTGAATCTGTATCCATTTGAAGAGACAATTTCTAAACCAGGAGTTACTCTAGCCGACGCAATTGAGCAGATAGATATCGGCGGGCCGGCAATGTTGAGAGCTTCCGCCAAAAACCACGCTCATTTGACAGTTTTGTGCGATCCAGAACAGTACAATACTTATTTAAAAGAGCTGCGGGAAAATGGCGGGGAAGCATCCTTAGAGTTTCGGCAAAGATGTGCGCTAGAAACCTTTAAACATACAGCAAACTACGATCGCGCGATCGCAACTTATCTCAGCAGCAGCCAATCCGCTGAAGAATCTTCGCTACCAGACCAGTTTAATTTATCAGGACAAGAGTTGCAAACTCTCCGCTACGGCGAAAATCCCCATCAAGCCGCCACCTGGTATCAAAGCGGAAGTACACCGACAGGCTGGACAACTAGCAGCATCCTGCAAGGCAAAGAATTAAGCTACAATAATTTAGTAGATTTAGAAGCAGCAAGGCGGCTGATCGTAGAATTCCCCGACACACCAGCCGCCGCTATTCTGAAGCATACAAATCCTTGCGGTACTGCCTTGGGAACAACTATTTCGGAAGCTTATCAAAAAGCATTCGACAACGATTCAGTCTCAGCTTTCGGCGGCATTGTCGCCCTCAATCGCCCCATTGATGCTGCTACCGCAACGGCGTTAACTCAAACATTTTTAGAATGTATTGTCGCGCCGGGGTGCGAACCTGAAGCCGAACAAATAATCAAGAAAAAGGCGAAAGTTCGAGTATTAATTTTGCCAGATTTGACTCAAGGGCCGCCACAAACTGTTAAAGTTATTGCAGGCGGTTTGCTGGTACAAGACTCAGATAATATAGTAGAAGAAACTAGCAAATGGCGGGTTGTTACTGAGAAACAGCCGACGGTGGGAGAGTTGGAAGAATTGCTGTTTGCTTGGAAAGTAGCGAAACACGTCAAATCAAATGCGATCGTTGTGACGCGCGATCGCACTACAATCGGTGTCGGCGCCGGACAAATGAATCGCGTCGGCTCAGTTAAACTAGCATTAGAACAAGCAGGAGACAAGAGCAAAGGAGCGATTTTGGCCAGTGACGGTTTCTTCCCCTTCGACGATTCAGTCAAAACTGCGGCTGAGGCGGGCATAATTGCGATCGTCCAACCCGGCGGAAGTATGCGCGATCGAGATTCCATTGAAGCCGCCAACCAACTCGGAATCACAATGGTTTTCACCGACATCCGCCACTTCTTGCATTAGGAATAATACCTAAAGCAATTCTCAATTGTGTATTTTATTGTAGGGATACAATAGTGTTCGCGGGTGTCAACTTAAGTCGGAAATTCTTTGTATCTCTGGTTTTACTCTAAGTCTCGATCCCCCTAAATCCCCCTTAAGAAGGGGGACTTTGAGAAGAATCCTGTCCCGTCTTAAGACGGGAGACTTTGACACTCTTGTCTCCCCCTTAACAAGGGGAACTTTTACACTCTTGTCCCCCCCTTTTTAAGGGGGGTTAGGGGGGATCTGGAAGGCTATGACACCAATCAACACTGTTATGTCCTACCAAATTCCCAGTTGCGTCCTTCAAAAATTATGACTTACACTCAACCGCAAATTAAGCCCCAAGACATAAAAGTCAAAATCCTGCTCACTGGCGGACATCAGTGCACCGTCACCCTCAAATCTGATACACCATTATTGCACAGCCTGATCAAAACATTAGTCGATCGCACTCAACAAACACCCGGTTTTTCCACCTTATTTCAAATCCCTATAGACGGAGGTCGTTCCGCCCTTTCTTTTCCCGGCGAAAACCTAGTCGGATTAGTCACAGAACCCCCAATTTACTTGCAGGAACTGCAACCGCAGCAGCTTGCAACTCCCGTAGAAATTCCCGCCGCAGAAATTCCCACCCCTGCACCGCCTGTAAATGACGATTTAATATCTCGCTACGCCCAAATAGACAACTTTTTGACCCCTGCAGAAAAGAATAAACTCATCAAATATGTCTTAGCAAAAGAATCAGAATTTGTGAGTACCAGCACCTCAACCAATGCCGAAGATTACCGCCGTTCGATGGTACTCCACTCGTTCCCCGAATTTTCCGAACTGATGGTTAATCGCATCAAAGCAATTCTCCCCGACGTGCTGCAAAAATTAAATATCCCCTCATTTCCGCTTGGTGAAATAGAAGCTCAGCTAACCATGCACAATGACAACAACTTTTATAAACTTCACAACGACAGCGGCTCGCCAGATACCGCCACCAGATTTTTTACTTACGTTTACTATTTCTATCGAGAACCCAAGGGTTTTTCAGGTGGCGAGTTGCAGATTTATGACAGTAAAATCGAGAACAATTTTTATGTGGCGGACAAGACATTCCGAACCGTTGAACCTCGCAATAATAGCATCGTATTTTTTCTGAGTCGCTATATGCACGAAGTTTTGCGAGTTAGCTGTCCCTCAAAAGCTTTTGCTGATAGCCGCTTTACTATTAACGGCTGGGTACGCAAAGCAAGTTGAGGTTAATTCATTGTCCTGCACGCGCTAATCACCTAATTTTGTCATTCTGAGTCAAGCGAAGAATCTCAAACTTTTGCCACACCGTTACAATGCGTAAGTTCCGATATGTGAGCTTCTTCACTTCCCAAAGGCTACCCTCAGAATGACAGAATTACCTTACTCAAAACTATTTAATTCTTATTCTAGTGCTCCAGCACTTTTGAGCAATTTGACCACACTGGAATAACCCTTAAACTCAGCCAGCATTAAAGCTGTATAATTTCCCGGATTTTTGTGGTTTAGTTCTGAACCAGCATCAATTAAAATCTTTACTGCATCAGGATAACCCCGATGTGCGGCCCACATTAAAGCAGTTGCGCCCGAATCATCCAGCACGTTGACATCGGCACCTTTTTCGACTAATAATTGGACGATCGCCACATAACCGCGATCGCACGCCTTCATTAAAGCCGTTTTCCCCAAATCTGCCGGGACATTGGGATCAGCACCGCCGTCAAGCAAAGCCTTCACCGTCTCGGTATGTCCGTGAAACGCAGCAAGCGTCAAAGCCGTCTCCCCAAAGTTTTTCGCATTCAGAAACTCATCCCGATTTGAGTTTACTTTTTGCAGCAAAGCCGATACGATCGCACTATGGCCGTGAACAGCCGCCACCAGTAAAGGCGTATCGCCCAACCGATTTCTCGCACCGACACTAGCACCTCGGTTTAAGAGCAATTCCACCACATCTTCGCAGCCTTCCACCACCGCAAAATTCAAAGCTGTTTCATCATCTTTATCCTTAGCGTTGATATCCGCGCCCGCATCGAGTAAGATATGGGCGATCGCCGCATTTCCACCAGCAGCAGCCGCCATCAAAGCCGTGCCCCCATCTCCATTTTTCACATTCGCATTAGCACCCGCACCAAGCAAAGTTTGCACCACATCAGTATTGCCGGCATCCGCAGCCAAAGTTAAAGCAGTTTCGCCGTTTTTGTCGGGAATTTCGACATCAGCACCCGCAGCCAACAGCGCCTCGACAACAGCCAAATTTCCCGCCGTCGCAGCCAGCATCAAAGCAGTTTTGCTCTCTAGATTTTTAACATTAGCATCCGTCCCACAATTGAGCAAAATTCGCACAATTTCAGCACTTCCTTGACGGACAGCTAAAAACAGCATAGAATTGTCAGCAACAGCACCCGCATCCACCAAAGCTTTAACAACAGCTTGATGACCGGATAAAGCAGCCATTTTCAAAGCTGAATCTCCATCTTTATCACGCACATTTACATCAGCATTAGCATCAAGTAACATCTGCACAACATTGATATCACCCTTGAGAGAAGCCGCCATCAAAGCTGTACTTCCATCATCATTTTTAGCATTAACATCAGCACCCGCAGCCAGCAACAGCCGCACAGAGTCAGCCTGTTTGTGAGCCGCCGCCAGCATCAAAGCCGTTAGCCCAAAACGCCTGCTCACCTGGTTGACATTAGCGTCATTGTTTAGTAGAGTACGCACGATTTCTGTATAGCCCTTTTGGGCAGCAAACATCAAAGCCGTCGTCCCCTCAGAGTCTTTGGCGTTAGCGTCAACTCCCTTAGCGAGTAAAGCTTGGACGTGAATAATGTTGCCAGTCTTGGCGGCTTGAATCAATACAGCGTCTTGTTTAGTGGCAGGCATAATAGTCTCTCATACCGTATATTTTTACCGTCGCACGAGACGGCCTGACTGGTATGCTAAGTTTTATGAAGTATGTTTGCTAATCCTCAGAACACTATGAATCTCGAAATTCCTCAGTCAGTGAAAGTTTGGAGCCAATTCTTCCACCCAGTTTTAATGTGGGTACTGCTGGCCATCTCATTTTATGCTTTGTATCTCGGCTTGCAAATCCGCCGTACCAGAAGTGCGGAAGGCGAAGTCAAAAAAGAGTTAATTAAGGGTAAATTCAACATCAAGCATCACCAGATGGGTTCTTTGCTGCTAGCCTTGATGGTAACGGGTGCAGTCGGCGGAATGGCCGTCACCTACATCAACAACGGCAAGCTATTTGTCGGGCCGCACTTGCTAGCAGGGTTGGGAATGATGTCAATAATTGCGATCGCAGCCTCGCTGACTCCTTTGATGCAAAAAGGCAATGATTGGGCGAGAAACGCTCACATCTTTCTGAATGTTGTGCTCTTGGGGCTGTTTGGCTGGCAAGCGGTATCAGGCGTGGAAATCCTGCAAAGAATTATCAGCAAAATGTGATAATTTGGGTAAGATTGCTAGTTGCTAATTGCTTGAGGGCGATTAGTGATTAGCAATTAAATTGTGATAACTTTTAGTTGTTTAATAGCCAAGCTTTCCTTGGGATGATATAATAGGCTAAAGTTAAACTGAGCGAACAAATTATAAGATTAATCAGGGAGCTTTTTGAAATCAAAAGAATTAAAGCCATGCTAGAAAACCTGATCAAATACTTTGTCTACGCAACAAAAGGCTATATTACAAAAACGCAGTTAATCAAGTTTTTGTATTTGGCCGATCTTTATGCGGTCAAATGGACAGACAAGCAGCTTACTGATTTAGATTGGCGTTATTATCACTATGGGCCTTGGAACGAAGGCATAGACGCTGCTTTAAATCAAATGAATGGCAAAGAGATTTTTCAAGAATCTCAGGGAGAAAGTATATTCATCAGACTTGGTGAGGGAGCTGGTAATGTGGATGATTTAAAGTTACCTTTAGGTCTGAAGCTAATGCTTGACAACATCAGGAGAGAATGGGCCGGGGCAGGAGAGGATAAACTGAATCAGTTACTAGAATATGTCTATAGCACTGCTCCCATGCTTGAGGTTAAATATAGCCACGAACCAGAGGAACAGGTGAGACTTAATCTGTACAAAGAAAGAGAAAAGTTAATGAGTGAATTGGGGTGAGCGAGTGGCTGGACAAAAACCGCGTCAAGGTTGGATTTATTTTATCAATCCCTATAGAGTATCTCTTCGTTGCAAACTCGGTCATGATCATATTTATGAGATAAATGAACCAGGGGAGATTGAGTGCAAGACAATTTCTTGCACTCAGGTGATTAATTCGAGTCGGGTTTTTCGGGGAGAGCATCCTTATATCGTTTGGACAAGTGACCAATTTCAAGATGAATCTAAATACATCCAAACTTTGACGCTGATTCCGTTGACTTCACAAGAAACCTATAAAGGTTTGCCAACTGTATATCCGATTAATTCTACAAGCACAAATAGTCTTCCTAATAATTCCTTTGCTTTAGTGCATCAGATATGTACTGTTGATGCTAACTGTTTTAAAGATTCGCAAGGGGATTGGCTTAAGCGACTTGCACAACTGGATAAAGCAGATAAGGAAGCTATAGAGGAACGTTTAAAGTATTTTTTTAATCTTGGGGATAATCCGAGTGAAGATTGGTTTATTAAAAATGCGTCTATAGAACTTTTGCAGAAAGTGTTTAATCTTCTACCGGATGAAACCACAAAAAGTATGGCTATAGAAAAACTGATCGACGATTTGCGATCGTAGTCAATGAGTAGTAATAGATCGTAGGGATCAAGAAGGTTTTTTCAGTGGACTTGAGCACTCTCGCTATATCCTGTTAACCTTCTCGATCGCCCAAACGGCATCTTAGCCCCATCTAACAAAAATCAAAAAAGGCGGCACCCAGATTTGAACTGGGGGTGGAGGTTTTGCAGACCTCTGCCTTACCACTTGGCTATGCCGCCGTCACGTCGGAAATTTGACGTTTTCTTATAGTACACCAAATCTCGAAAATTTTAACATACCGGTCAAAAATTTCGTAAAGCGCAGCTATCCCGTAGGGAATCGCCCTTTTTTCCCATATCCCCAAAACCCATCCGAGGCTATTCTAGAACTACATCGATCGCCCGCAACACCAGCCATGACACCAGTTTTTCCCCTACTCGTCGCCCAAATCACCGACACTCACTTGTTTGCAGAGATCGATCGAGAATGGAAAGGCCTCTCAACAACCCGCACCCTCCAAGCAGTTCTCGATCGCCTGCAACAGATACAGCCGCCGCCCGACTTACTCCTACTCACAGGCGACTTGTCCCAAGACGAAACACCCGAATCCTACCAGCGCCTCGTCTCCCTCATCGCCCCCCTCGGAATTCCCGCCTACTGGATACCTGGGAACCACGACAACATCCCAGTCATGGCTGAAATCTTAAATCAGTCGCCTCTTTCCCCAGAAAAATCATGGATGCTAGGAAACTGGCAATTTCTATTACTTTCGAGTGTGGAAGCGGGATGCGACGGCGGGCGGCTTTCCCCAGAAAGCTTGCATTGGCTCGACTCTCAACTGCAACAAACCGGCGATCGACCTGTTATCATTGCCTTGCACCATCATCCTTTGCCGATCGACTCTGAAATAATGGATGGAATGATGCTGCATAATGCCGATGAATTTTTGGCAATGGTCGATCGATATCCTCAAATCAAAATCGTTCTTTGTGGCCACATTCACCAAGAATTTCAACAACAGCGGGGCTCAGTTACCTACTTGGGGACACCCAGCACCTGCCTCCAACTTTTACCCAAAAGCCATCCGATTATAGTTGACGAAATCCCACCGGGATTTAGATTGCTTGAATTGGCGATCGACGGTACTTGGAACACCAGAGTTGAGCGAGTTGCTGCAAAGTCGCCACCAAATTAATATTTTTTAGTCTGCCTAAATTTATTATCAAATTTACATTCTGTTGTCAATACATCAACAGATAGATTGTTTTTAGCAGCCCCATCTTTTATGATATTTATTAACCATAGATTGCAGACATACGTAAACTAGCGAGCTACGAACATAAATGTCGATCGCAATTTAAAAAAAACAGGAAAAACTAAATATATGTCTCAACTCAATGGCGTGATGATGCAGTATTTCCACTGGTACAGCCCCGACGACGGCAGCCTGTGGAATCAGCTAGCGAAATCGGCAAAAGATTTAGCCAAAATAGGCGTTACATCGCTGTGGTTGCCGCCAGCCTATAAAGGAACCGGCGGCGGTATGGATGTGGGTTACGGCGTCTACGACTTATTCGATTTAGGCGAGTTCGACCAAAAAGGGTCGGTACGCACTAAATACGGCACAAAAGATGAATATTTGGCCGCGATTAAAGCTGCCCAAGATGCAGGAATTCGGATTTATGCCGATGTTGTCTTTAACCACAAATTAGGTGCCGATGCAGAAGAAGAAGCCGAAGCCACGCCCTTCCATCCCGACAACCGGAATGACACCGTAGGCGAATATCAAAAAATCAAAGCTTGGACGCATTTTACCTTCCCCGGACGCGACCAAAAATATTCTAGTATGGAGTGGCATTGGTGGCATTTTGACGCCATTGATTACAACGTTTACAACACAGAAACCCATGCCGTTTACTTGCTAAAAGGCAAAGAATTCGATCGAGGAGTAGACTTAGAAAAAGGTAATTTTGACTACCTCATGGGTTGCGATTTAGATATGGACAACCCAGAAGTCAGCGGGGAGTTGAAATACTGGGGTGAGTGGTATGTCGATACAACAAACGTTGACGGCTTTCGCTTCGATGCCGTCAAACACGTTAAAGCAGAATTTTTCCAAGAATGGTTGGAACACGTTCGCCACTATGCCCAACGCGACCTATTTGCCGTCGGTGAATATTGGTCTTACGAAGTGGAAGCTTTGCACTACTTCATCCAAGCAACGGATGGTAAAGTCTCCTTATTTGACGCACCCCTCCATTACAACTTCCACGCTGCTAGCAAAGCCGGCAATAGCTACGACTTGCGAACAATTTTTGATAACACCCTCGTCCAACAGCAACCAACCCTCGCCGTTACCTTGGTTGACAACCATGATTCTCAACCATTACAATCCCTAGAATCTGTTGTCGAGGCTTGGTTTAAACCTCTTGCCTACGCTTTAATCTTGCTACGAAGCGAAGGATATCCGTGCATTTTTTACCCGGACTATTATGGCGCCAACTATAAGGATACAGCAAACGATGGCAACGAATACGAGATTTGGTTAGATAAACATCAGTTTATTCTCGATAAATTCTTGTTAGCGCGCCAAACTTATTCCTACGGCAATCAGTACGATTACTTCGACCACGCCAACACTATTGGCTGGACGCGACTCGGAGATGAAGAACATCCGGGCGGCATGGCTGTGGTACTCAGTAACGGAGGCGATGGCACTAAGTTTATGGAAGTCGGACAACCGAATCGAACTTATATTGACATCACCGAACACATCAAAGAATCAATCACAACTAATGACGATGGTTGGGCTGATTTTAGGTGTAACGCCGGTTCTGTTTCGGTCTGGGTGCCACAGCCGTAAGGACTACGTTAAAATTGACGTAATCCTCTGCCTAAAGTAGGGTGTGCAGTGCACACCTTACCGCTATAATTATTACCTTAAACCATTTTTAACTTGCATGATTTTGATGAAAGAAACTTGTTTGTAGTGAGGACTAAACTCCTCTCTCTAGTATTATTTTTATGCTATGCGATCGCCCAAAAAAATATTTATCTAAAAAAATATGAAACTTTCAGAAAAAGTTGCAGTTATTACCGGCGGTGGGTCGGGAATTGGTCATGCAGCAGCAATTTTAATGGCCAAGGAAGGCGCCAAAGTTGCTATTATCGATCACATTTTGGAAACGGGGCAAGAAACCGTCCGGCAGTTGGTCAATGAAGGAGGCTGCGGGCTGGCTATTGCCGCAGATGTTGGGGATTCTCAGCAAATGCAACAAGCTTTTCAAACAATTTTTGACAAATATCAAAGAATTGATATTGTGTTTGCAAATGCTGGTATTAACGGTGTATGGTCGCCGATAGAGGAGATAGAACCCGATGAGTGGGATCGGACAATTAATACCAACCTCAGAGGAACATTTTTGACTGTTAAGTATGCTATTCCTCATCTGAAAAAACAAGGAGGTTCGATTGTCATTACATCATCAATTAATGGCACCAGAAGTTTCAGGAAAGTTGGTGCCACGGCCTACGCTTGTTCAAAAGCTGCCCAAGTAGCCTTTGCAAAAATGCTGGCGCTAGAACTCGCAGCCTGCCAAATTAGAGTCAATGTGATCTGTCCGGGCGGGGTGCTAACTGCCATTGAGGAAAGCACTGTTAAGCGCCATCTCGATCGCATTCCAGTCCCGCCTGATTCCATTCAAGACATGATTCCTTTGACGGATAATACGGCAGGTTCTAGCGAAGAAGTCGCTCAATTAGTGTTATTTCTGGTATCACATTCCTCCAGCTTCATCACAGGTACTGAAGTCTGGATTGATGGTGGCGGTTCTTTGATTTAAAATCTCTATAGCAGCAATTTAAAGAATCTTGCTACCAATTACCCATCTTCAATCTAAAATCTAAAATCGATTGACTGACTATCAAGCAATTTGGTCACAAGCCCCTGGATTTATCACTAGGCTCAATTCTTCAATCTAAAATCTAAAATCGATACTAGGCTCAATTCTTCAATCTAAAATCTAAAATCTAAAATCTAAAATCGATACTAGGCTCAATTCTTCAATCTAAAATCTAAAATCTAAAATCTAAAATCGATTGACTCTCCATTGTTTAACAGCCGTTTGCAATGTCTGCGGCAGCCACTTATCGTACTGAGGATAAACAGGCAAACGCTGCACGAGTTGCCATCCCGATGCTGCTAAAATTTCTGTTAAAGTTTGGTGTTGCAGGTGAGGATAATCGGGATTAACTTCATCCCGCGGCCCAATTCCTCCTAAATCTCTAGCACCTGCTTCTAAACAAGCAAGTAATATGTCTGGCTGTGCAACTAAATTCGGCGGAATTTGCAGCCTGATTTCAAATGGTAAAATACTGCGGGCGATCGCAATTACTTCGGGCATTTTTGTAGCATCAAAAACTTCACCCTCCCAACTTTGCTGATTTCCCGGACTGTGTGGCTGGAGGATAACTTCTTGAATGTGATTATAACGCGAATGAATCCGGGCGATCGCCTCTAATGTCTCCACCCAATCGGCCGAACTTTCCCCAATTCCCAGCAGCAAACCAGTTGTAAACGGAATCTTCAATTCCCCAGCCCATTCTAACTGTTGCAGCCGCAGCGCCGGCACTTTACTCGGTGCGTGCCGGTGAACCGTTTGTAACAGATGTGGGGCAAGCTGTTCTAGCATCAGCCCCATCGATACATTTACCTCTTTTAACAGTGCCATCTCCTCAAAGCTGAGCGGCCCCACATTAGTATGCGGCAAAAATCCCAGAGAAAGTGCCAGTTCGCACAAATCGTAAATCCGCTGCAACCAAGCTTTTCGGCGTTGACTGTGAGGGTGTACCTCGCCGCTGAGGATGAGAATTTCAATTACACCTTGAGTTTGCAGCAAGTTGAGCTGTTTTTCGGCTTCTGCGAGTGTTAGCCAAGGACTTTGCAGGGGTTCTGCCCGAAAATTGCAATAGGTGCAGCGGTTAAAACACTCGTAAGTGGGAACCAGAGTATAAGCAGGGCTGTAGGTGACGGTGCGGGACATTCCTTGGGATTTTTTATCGATCGGACTTACGCAACAACATATATCTGTGCAGTGCGAGTTTTGCGGTTGGCGATCGCAACCCTTCATCTATCTTAACACTGACGCCCGTCCCGAATCTCGTTGCCCAGGTAGATTATGAGTATTCTTCATTGGTGGGCGATCGTCCACTAATTCCGCATTCAGCTTTTCAACTCCTTATATAGCAAGCCTTATGGCTTTTAAAAATCATAATTTATGACACATATAAGAAAAACTGTTCTTAAAAGGCCTTTACAAACTGAAATAAAAGCTTTATGTTTATTTACATGGCGGAACACAAAGCCGTCACGAACATTGAAAACCAAATAAAGCAATCATAAACAAATGACAACAACCTTACAGCAGCGCGAAAG
>NZ_JAUBQM010000060.1:0-41356 GCF_036701245.1 Microcoleus sp. Pol14D4 | reverse complement strand
TAATATTTTTTTGGAAATATGTGTTATTTTTGACGCTCAGAGGACAACTTCATCATACCATAGTTCAGCAACGCCACTCTGCTCAATAGGTGCGATTTCTGCCACATATCTCTTTTGGGTAAAAGCACCAGAACTTTTCTTGGCATGGGTTGGTTGAATTTTAAAACCCTCATATATTTTAGTATTTCTTGAGGAGCTATCGCAGCCGCTGTTTTTTCGTAGCTGATAGTCATATCATTTATGTATTTTTTTGCGACGAAACAATTGTTGAGTGGATTTTAAGGTAGCCTGTTTCTAAGGTTAGAGTGTGTGAGATTGTCGATTTTTATTGAGTAATTAAAGAATCAGAATGCACTCTATGCGTCACTTAAAATCAGATGTTATTACCTGCGAAAAATCATCATCAAATATACTTTATTAAGCACAAACTATCTCAAATAAGATGCTCTTGACATGACACGGGTAAAGTGATTTATCTCGATCCTCAAACCAAAACTCAACGTCCTGCAATCACTTGAAATAGCCAGCCAAAAAGCATCACACTCAAGAATATCACGCCTCCTACAATTAACATCAAACCCAACAGCAACACCGCCACAAATAGCCAATCGGCTTTTTTGCCTTGTTCCGGGGAACCTAAATGAGCGTCCAGCAATTCTATATTTTTGACATTAGCTTTCCAAGCAACATCCAACAAGTCTCCGGCCACTGGTACCGTGCCGGCAACTGTATCAAACACGATGTTAGCAGCCATTTGTACTAAAGTCTCTTGAGGCACTCCCATTTGAGCGGACTTAAAGACAACATAACCTGCAAAGATTGAACTGATTAAATCGCCGCCGCCCGGTATCAGTCCCAATATCGGATCGAGTCCGATGCGGTATTTTGTGCCGGGAATCGGAATTGCATTGTCTAGTAAATTGCTGATCCGGCGGAGTCGGCGCAAGGATGCTACCTGAGATGGGCTGGGAGTATTTGGGGAGGAATTCTGTATAGGAGAACGTGACATTTAATTGCTCTCGATTGCTATATTACTGCTAGTTTATGATATTTATTGAACCATATTCAAGTTTTTTCACTCTGCCTCAAGCAGATTTTTACTGATTTGGGCCGATCGCCTTTTGTTTGTTTTTGAACGCACAGAAACCCGGTTTCTGTTCAAAACCGGGTTTCTTGCTTCTAGCTGGGGGCTTTTAATTTAGCCTTTTATTTGTTGCCTTCTGTGAAGTCGGCGTCAATCACGTCGTCGCCGCCGCCAGTGGGGCCGCCGTCTCCGTAGCCGCCGGGGCCGCCAGGGCCATCAGTTGGGCCGCCTGCTTGCTGGTACAGGTTGCTGCTGACAGCGTAGAATGCTTGCTGCAACTCTGTTGTTAGGGTTTTGATGCGATCGTCATCTTCACTCTCGATCGCGGCTCGCAAGTCTTTAAGCAACCCTTCAATCTTAGTTTTGTCATCAGCGGGAACTTTATCGCCCAATTCTGCCAACTGCTTCTCGATTTGATAGGCTTGAGAATCAGCTTGGTTTTTGCGATCGATCCTTTCGCGACGTTCCTTGTCAGCAGAAGCATTCGATTCGGCTTCCCTCACCATGCGCTCGACTTCATTGCTGGGCAAAGTAGAAGCACCAGTAATGCTAATCGATTGCTCCTTGCCAGTACCTTTATCCTTAGCAGCTACATTCAAAATACCGTTAGCATCGATATCGAAAGTAACTTCAATTTGAGGTACGCCACGGGGGGCTGGTGGAACTCCATCTAAGCGGAAGGTTCCCAAATCCTTGTTATCGTTCGCCATTTCCCGTTCGCCTTGCAAAACGTGAATTTCCACGTTTGTTTGGCCGTCTACAGCAGTCGAGAAAGTTTCCGACTTCTTGGTAGGAATAGTAGTGTTGCGGGGAATGATTTTGGTCATCACGCCGCCCAAGGTTTCGACACCGAGAGACAGCGGAGTAACGTCGAGCAACAGGATGTCTTTGACTTCGCCGGAGAGTACGCCGGCTTGAATTGCTGCACCGACTGCAACCACTTCGTCCGGGTTTACGGTTTGGTTGGGGTCTTTGCCGAGGAGCTTTTTGACCAGTTCTTGCACAGCAGGAATCCGCGTAGAACCACCAACTAAGACGACTTCATTAATTGCAGATTTGTCTAATTTGGCGTCGCGGATCGCATTTTCTACGGGAATGCGAGAGCGATCGATCAAATCCGAGCACAGTTCTTCAAACTTGCCCCGCGTCAAAGTCGTGTCCAAGTGTTTTGGCCCGTCTTGAGTCGCGGTAATAAACGGCAGGTTGATTTCTGCTTGGGTAACGCTCGAAAGCTCAATCTTGGCTTTTTCTGCTGCTTCCGTCAGGCGTTGCAGTGCTTGTTTGTCTTTGCGGAGGTCAATGCCTTCGGCTCTTTGGAATTCGTTAGCGATGTAATCGACGATTTTTTTATCGAAGTCGTCACCGCCGAGGTGAGTGTCTCCAGAAGTTGCTAGCACTTCAAATACGCCGTCGCCTACTTCGAGAATAGATACGTCGAAAGTACCGCCACCTAAGTCAAATACGAGGATGGTTTCGTTGCTCTTTTTATCTAACCCGTAAGCTAAAGCTGCTGCTGTAGGTTCGTTAATAATCCGCAGCACTTCAATCCCGGCAATTTTACCAGCGTCTTTCGTAGCTTGGCGCTGGGAGTCGTTGAAGTAAGCGGGAACAGTAATTACCGCTTGGGTGACAGTTTCGCCGAGGTATTTGCTGGCGTCTTCTACGAGTTTGCGGAGAACTTGTGCAGAAATTTCTTCTGGGGCAAATTGCTTGCCGCGGGCAGGACAGTCCAGTTTGAGGCTGTTGCCGACTTTGAGGACTTTGTAGGAAACTTCAGTGGTTTCATGGGCTACTTCATCAACCCGACGCCCGATAAACCGTTTTACTGAGTAAAAGGTGTTTTCGGCGTTCATCACGGCTTGACGCTTGGCGATTTGGCCGACAAGTTGATCGCCATTTTTAGCATATGCTACTACAGAAGGTGTGGTGCGACCCCCTTCGGCGTTGGCTATGACGGTGGGTTTGCCGCCTTCCATAACTGCGACGCAGGAGTTTGTCGTACCTAAGTCAATTCCAACTACTTTTCCCATAGGGGTGTTCCGGCTCCAATCTCTACAAAATTTTGGTGTTTTATCTGTGCGATAGTCTGGTTATTCAGGACTGCGATTTTACCTCGCGGTTTACGGGTAGTGAGTCCTGCTTTAATACAGTCTTCGATAGGGTGCTGATCTCTATACTGCGGGCGGTAGACCTTGCGATGAAGGGGTATTTACCGAACCTGTTGGGGGACGGTTGCATCCGTGAGGCTTGCACCGCTACAGTTGTTGACTGCTTTTCTTTACTCTTCCCAATGTACGGTGTGCGATCGATTCGGGTATTGTGGCAAACCGTATACGTTGTGTTGTATTTGCCGTCTTTGTTGTATAAATTTTGTTTGGTTGGTATGGGCGATCGGTCGATCGGCTTCAAAATAAAAGTAAAATTTATCAGTTAGAGTCATGAGTTAGAGACCTACCAATTTGCTGCTTGTTTAATTGTACTCATCAGAATAAACAGTGAAAAAGGAGTATCTTGGTACTCCAAGAAACCGCACTTTTTGTAAAATTCTTTAGCTGGTTCGTCAATAGCATCTACCCTGACGGCATAAATTCCCATATTTTGGGATAAATTCAGTGCATTCTCGAAGGCATGACGTAGTAACCGCTTTCCCAAGCCTCTACCTTGCATTGAGTAATCGACTGCCAGCTTCCCAAGCAGCATAGCAGGAGGGGGATAGTTGGGGAGATTTTCTCGCAGGTTAGCTGGTAGCTGGGTGCGATCGAGTAAATTAGCGCTGCAAGCATAATAGCCTGCTATTGTGTAGTTATCTTCACCTGCTAAAGCTACAAAAGTTCTAGCACTACCGAGGCGATCTTTCTGCTTTGCATATCGTTTGAGATAAGCATCTAATTCTGTATTTCCCGAATTAAATGGGTCTTTTCTAAGACTGCTCGTACTTCGGTTTATATCTTCTAGACGGCTAATTGTCCAATTCACCCGCTTTATTGTTTTGTTTAATAATCTGCAAATAATGCGAGCAATCCTTCAGACGGTGCTGGCGGGTTTTCCATGACTGACAGTAAAAAGGCTCGATCGCGATCGGACAGTGCTGGAGGTGTATTATTGTAAGCTGCTGGGCCGTTGATCGCAGCATCTGCTTCGGCAATGAATTCGTCGAGGACAAATAGGTAAGCCCACCAAGAGAGTCTGGTTTCGGTACTGGTTTAGGTTTTGACGAGCGATAGCATTTTGCTATTCCTCCCGCTACTAAGTTTGCTTTCCTGCTATGATTGTAACTAAAAAAGCGACAGGTCAAAACCTGCCGCTAGCTGTATAAAGTCCGCCAAAACCGACTATTTGATTGCTATTTTTTACCGATCAGCAGAGCTGCCGGAAAGTAACTCAGAGCGTCACCAATTGCCAACGTACCGTTACTTTCTACCGCCTGATTTGTAATTGCATCTTTCCAAACCGACGGCATTTGCTCGGATAATTTCAAATTAGTATCTTTCCAGACTTGTTTGCCGATCGGCATTTCTTCTGGTTTGACAATTCCCGTCAAAAACCGGGGAGCAATGACAATAACCGTAGTCTCTCCAAAGCTTCTGGCAAAGGCAACAACATTATCTTTAAATGTGCCAACTGCTTGCAGGGGCAGATAGTCGCCTGATTGAAAAACTTGCAAGTATTTTTTTCTCGCTTCTAGCGCTCTTGCCGTCAAAAACAACTTGATTCTCGCGTCTTCTCGCGTCGCAATCAAATCTTCAACCAGTTGCAAAATATCCGTCTGAGCTTGCTCTTTAATTTCCCGCAAAACCTCGATTCTGCGATCAAAATCAACGGGACGGCGGTTATCCGGATCGACGTGGCTTAAATCCCAGAATTCCGTCCCTTGATAAATGTCGGGAACGCCCGGAGCAGTTATTTTCAGGAGTGTTTGAGATAAAGAATTGAAAATTCCGTAATTAGCTACTTTTTTGCAGAAAGGTATAAATTTGTTGAGAAACTGATTTTGTTCCGAAGGTTCGAGAACGCTATCGACAAAGGTCATAAAACCAGCTTCGTAGTCGTTATCCGGTCTCAGCCAAGCCGTATAAACTTTTGCTTCGCGGACAGCTTTAATCACATAATCTTTCAGGCGAGCGACATAATCAGTGTTTTCAATTCCCTCAAAGGGAAAACTGCCGAGCAGAGTTTGGTACAGGAAGTATTCGTCATTAGTATCTGGAACCATTCGATTCACAAAGTTGACTTTCTTAGAAGAGTTTACCTCCCTCCAAGACCTGACTTGCTGTTCCCATTCATCGGGAATTTCTGACAAAACGTTTATTCTGGCTCGCACATCTTCGCCGCGTTTGGTATCGTGGGTAGCTGTGGCATTCATTTTGTGCGGCCAAGCGGCTTGCTGTTGTTTGTTGAACTCGTGAAAATCTCCCATGGACACGCCAAACTGACTGGGATTTCCTCCCACTTCGTTTAGGGATAAAAGCCGATAGTAGACGTATAAAAGCGTGTCTTCAACGCCTTTTGCCATTAATGGGCCTGTCAACTGCTGGAGTTTCATTACGAAGTGCCTGCGCTGCTCTTTTTGTTCTGGTGTTAGAGTTTCTTCTTCTTCGAGCAACAGCACCGTTTCGATAAAGTTAAGTTCCTTGAGGAGTCGCGGTACTTGTTCTTTGGCATGGGCGATCGCATATTTTACGTAAGTGCGATCGGACTCTCTCAAACCATCTTGATTGATGTAAGTTCGGTAGACTGGAAAAATCGTCAAAACTGCCGCCAATGCTTTTTCCAAACCTGGACGAGTAAAGTCGTTTCCCTGTCTCGATTGACCTGATATATTCTTCAACAGTTGAGCTAGATTGTCTACATCTCCAGCCAAGTTTTTCTCAACAATCAGTCCTTTTTTATCTAAAAATAACTGTTCGTAGGGAACAGTCAAGCGAGTAAATCTCTGATAGATTTCGCTAAATTGCTGCTCGCGATCGCACCGACAAAAAACGCCGTTTACGTAATTCAAAAAGTCGTAGCCGCTAGTTCCCTCAATCGGCCAATATGACGGCAAATCTTCTTCGTGTTCCAGAATCTTTTCAACAGTAATATAAGTGTCTCCGATTTTCTCCCGGAGCCGTTTCAAATATTCTGTGGGGTCGTAAAGTCCATCGATGTGGTCTATTCTCAATCCAGTAAACTTTCCCTCATCAACCATGTCGAATATCAGAGCATGGTTTTTGTGAAAAACTTTAATCTCTTCAACTTTTACCGAAATAAGTTCGTTGACTGTAAAAAACCTTCGGTAGTTAATTTCTTCTGCCCCTACTTTCCAGAAAGCCAGACGGTAAAACTGCTCGGAAAGCAAATCGTCTAGCAAATTAAAGCTTTCGGCATTCCCCTTTTCTCCGTTAAAAACTTTGATATTTTCATCTATAAATTCCTGTACAAGGGGATTTTGATTGTAGAGTTCCCAGAGCAGTCCTTTGACAAAAGCTATCTGATCGTATCGGGTTTTACCTTTAGTTTCTGAAGGTGTATTTTTTATCAAATAAAGAATTCCCAAAAACTTGATAAAATCTGGATGGCGTCTGCCTAATTCCCTGGCTAAATGCCCCAAATTATGACTGATAAATTTAGCATAAGATTCAATTCTTACTGGCAATTGTAAGCTATAATAATTGATGGTCAGCCCAATTTCGCTGTATTTGAGTTGAATCTCGCCATTTTCCAGACACTCTCCATAAAAATTGCCCAGCAGCGGAGCCAGCACTCGACCTCTGAGATGTTCGTAAGCGTGATTCCATTCAATATCAAAGTAATCGAAATAGTCGGAATCCGGCCCGTGTTCCAATACGTCTAACAGCAGCAAGTTTTGAGTGTCGTAAGCCATGTGGTTCGGGACAATATCTTGCAGCCATCCCATGTTCCGTTTCTTGATTTCGTATGTGAGGGCTTCAAAATTTTCTGATGTTCCCAATTCGGGATTGAGCTGATTTGAGTCAACGACATCGTATCCGTGAGAGCTGCCTTTTCGGGCTTTAAATATTGGTGAAGCGTAAACGTCGGTAATTCCTAAATCTTCCAGATAGCTAAGGATTTGTTTGGCGGCTTCAAAGTTAAAACCTCCATGAAATTGAATCCGATAAGTTGTTGTGGGAATTCTCATCATGTTAATTTTACTCCTGCTTGTTTAGGGTTTTCTTTTTTAATATATGAGGCAGAGCCTCCTCGACTGCATTCCCCGGCAGATGCGGGGAATGAGAGAGGCTCTGCCTCCCGTTTCTTGTGGGACTATATTCTGCGGCAGAGGCTGAGAACGAGACAGGTTCTGCCTCCTGTTTCTTGTTCCTAGGCTGTGCCGGGTAACGCCTGTATTTGAGGCTCTGCCTCTGGGTTTAATTACTGTAATTCATAGAGTGCGAAACTCTGCGGTTTAACGGTCAATTTTTGCTCTGAAGTTATCTTTTCAGGCAAGCTAGAACCTGAACCCATCCATTTTTCATCAGCAGAGTCTAAAATTTTGTGACCGTTGCCTTGGGGAAGTGCAGCCGTAAAAGCTACCTCTTGCCTGCTGAAGTTTAGAATGCAGAATATCTGGCTGTCATCTGTCCAGCGACGTAGAAATAAGATTTTTTCTGCTTCAATGCTCGACACTTCTAGACTGTTTTTGTCGAGTTTTTTAAGGGCTGGTATTGTCTGCCGCAGTTGAATCAGATGTTGATGCCATTCCCAAAGGATTTTGTGTTTGCCTTCGGTTTGTTTTTCCCAGTTTAACTTACACTTCTCGAAAGTCTCAGGACTCTGGGGGTCGTTAAACTCGCCTCGGCCTTCAAAGATTTTAAATTCTTGTTGTTTGTCTTTGCGGACAGCTTCAATTAAGTTTTCGTCCGAGTGGGAAATGAAGTAAAAAAACGGTGCTTCTTCTCCATATTCTTCTCCCATAAAAAAGAAGGGAATGTAGGGAGAAATTAAGACTGTGCCTGCTGCAAGTTTCAATCCTTCAAAGTCAACTATTTTGGATAGTCGGTCTCCCAAAATGCGGTTGCCAATTTGGTCGTGGGTTTGGGCAAATACCAGAAATTTATGACCCGGTTCATCCTTAACAGAATTGCCGTGTTTCCGCTTTCTGTGGGGGGCGTACTGGCCGGAGTAAACAAAGCTTTCTTTGAAGGCTTTTTCTAAGTGTTCGCACTTGCCGAAATCTTGGTAGTATCGGTCGTTTTCTCCGGTGAGCAAGGCGTGCAGTGCGTGGTGGAAATCATCGCACCATTGGGCGTCTAATCCGAAGCCCCCCTGTTCTTTAGGACGTACAGTGCGGACATCATTTAAATCACTTTCTGCGATTAAATAAATCTTCCGTCCTAGTTCTTGGGAAATCTCGGCTGTGGCATCGGATAGTTCTTGTAAAAAAGGTCTTGCACCTACTTCAAATATTGCTTGAATTGCATCTAATCTCAGGGCATCGATGTGATAGTCACGAAACCAGTAGAGGGCGTTTTCAATAAAGTAGTTACGCACGCCGTCGCTGTAGGCATCGTCGAAGTTGAGGGGATCTCCCCAAATCGAGCCGTATTTTGAGGTAAAGTAGGGGCCGAAGTCCCTGAGATAATTTCCTTCGGGGCCGAGGTGGTTGTAAACTACATCGAGAATTACTGAAATACCGTGCTCGTGGCAGGCGTTGACGAGTGTTTTGAAGCCTTCGGGGCCGCCGTAGGAGTTTTGAACCGCGTAGGGATATACGCCGTCATATCCCCAGTTGCGCTCGCCTGGGAATTGGGCTACTGGCATTATTTCGATGGCGTTGATTCCCAATGCTTTAAGTTGTTTTAGCTGGGGAATTATTGCTTCAAATGTTCCGGCTTGGGTGAATGTGCCGACGTGCAGTTCGTAAATAATCATTTCGGCTAGCGGCACGCCTTGCCAATTTGTGTCAGTCCAAGTAAAGATATTTTCATCTATTACTTGCGACGGAGCGTGTACGCCTTGGGGTTGATATTTAGAGGCTGGGTCTGGTCGGTCGGTTTTTCCTTCGATTTGGTAGGTGTAAAGGGTTCCTGGTTCGATGTCTGTAGCTGTGGTTTGCCAATAACCTTCTGCCGATTGTTGCAGGGGTATCAGGCGTTTGTTTGGGGAAACTATTTGGACTGCGATTTGTTTGAGGGTGGGCGCCCAAACCGTAAATTCACATTGGTTATTGCCGAGGTAATTTGCTCCTATCTTCACTTTGAGCTGTTCTCCTTATAAAATAGGTTGGTAGTTCGATCGCCCGACGCGCTATCAAATGCTTGCCCTTAACGTTCAGCGCCTGTTTAGACGGTAATATTACTTAATATCACAAACAACTAACTTTAGACAGAGGAATCAAAGGCTAAAATTGTGTACTGGGCAAAATTAGCGGTTGGTTATGTCTAAATTAGAGCAGGAATCGGGACGGGGGCGATCGCCAAATTAACGGCCTAGAAGCGTTAATATTTCTGGTTGATATCATGTCGAAAATCTACCTAAAGGTAGGTCAAAAATCAGCGCGAGTGTGGATTTTATGGTTATGGCTTTTGGACGGGAAATCTGCTGCAATCTCGACTCGGCGGAGTCTCGGGAGTGGTTGGTCACAAACGGGATCGGCGGTTACGCTAGCGGGACGATCGCAAATCTCCTCACCCGCCGCTATCACGGGTTGCTGGTAGCAGCCCTCAAACCCCCCCTGGGACGCACTTTGATGCTGGCCAAGCTGGACGAGACGGCTGTGTATCACGATCGCGCCTATCCGCTTTATACAAACCGCTGGGCCGACGCGACGATGGAACCCCACGGCTACAAATACATCGAAAGCTTTCACCTAGAAGGCACGACGCCTGTTTGGAAGTTTGCTCTCGCCGACGCTATCCTGGAAAAGCGGATTTGGATGCAGCAAGGTGCTAACACAACATATATTCAATACCGCTTGCACCGCGCCTCACAACCGATCGCCCTCGCTGTCAAAGCCCTAGTCAACTACCGCGACTACCACCACACGACGAGCGCCGGCGACTGGCAGATGAGTCTAGAACCCTTGGAAAGCGGGGTTTGCGTGACTGCATTTCCCAAGGCTGCACCCCTGTACCTGCTGACAGATGCCACACCCGAAGCCAAATTTCGAGTCTCTGCGCCCTTATACAATTGGCATTACGGATTGGATCTAGCAGCCGAAAAGCGCCGCGGATTGGATTGCTGCGAGGATCACTTGCACGCGGCGACTTTTCACATGACGATCGCACCGGGAAGTTCTCTCACATTGATAGCCAGCACCGAGAAAAATACCGAACTCAACGGCGGTACAGCTTTAGAATCGCGTCGCACTTATGACCAAGAACTGCTGCAAAACTGGTCAAAAGTGAGCGAGTCTCCCGACTGGATCGATCGCTTAGTGCTCGCCGCCGACCAATTTATCGTCAGCCGCCCGCTAGCGGAGGAACCCGAAGGCAAAACGATCATCGCCGGATATCCCTGGTTCAGCGACTGGGGGCGCGACACGACGATCGCCCTACCCGGTCTCACAATCTGTACCGGACGATGGGAAATTGCGCGATCGATTTTGCGGACATTTGCGCGGTATGTCGATCGGGGGATGCTGCCGAACCGCTTCCCGGATGCGGGCGGCGAACCGGAATACAACACCGCAGACGCCACCCTGTGGTACTTTGAGGCAATTCGCGCTTATATCGATGCCACGGGGGACGACAAACTTTTGAGCGAACTCTGGCCTACTTTATGTGAGATTGTTGATTGGCACATACAGGGGACTCGGTATAACATCCGCGTCGATCCCGATGACGGTTTAGTCTACGCGGGCGAAACCGGGGTGCAACTGACTTGGATGGATGCGAAAATCGGCGATTGGGTGGTGACGCCTCGGATTGGTAAGCCGATCGAACTCAGCGCGCTTTGGTACAATGCTATACAGGCTATGGCAAGTTTTGCTCGAAAATTGGGCAAGCCTCACAATGAATACCAGCAATTGGGCGATCGAACAGCCGCCGGATTCCCTCGCTTCTGGAACGCCTCAACCGGTTACTGTTACGACGTTCTAGACGGCCCCGACGGACACGATAGCTCCCTGCGGCCCAACCAAATATTCGCCGTATCCTTGCCCCTAGACTCGATTCCTCCTCACTCCGCCAACTCATTGTCAGCGGGGATGCGCCAAGAAACCCGCTATACACCGTTACTGACGCCCATCCAGCAGCGCGGCGTGGTGGACGGCTGCGCCCAACAGCTTCTAACTTCTCACGGCCTCCGCAGCCTCTCGCCGCAGCACCCGCAGTATCGCGGCGCATACGGAGGCAACCAATTGCAGCGCGACAGCGCCTACCACCAGGGTACAGCTTGGGGCTGGCTGATTGGCCCGTTTGTCTTGGCGCACTTGCACGTATACAAAGACCCAGGACAAGCTCGCGAATTCCTCGAACCGATGGCACATCATATAAAAGCCGGCGGAGTTGGCAGTCTGGGCGAAATTTTTGAGGGCGACGCCCCCCACTCGCCGCGGGGCTGCACGGCTCAAGCTTGGACTGTGGCTGAGGTGCTGCGGGCTTGGTTGGCAATTAATACTGTGGGTGTTTAAATGGGGAATGTTATCTTTGGTGGAAAAAAAGATTTATGGCATTATTATTAGCGGGCGATATTGGCGGAACTAAGACAATTTTGCGCTTGGTGGAAAGGACTGTTAACGGTGAAATGAACGCTCTTTACGAGTTTCGGTATCCGAGCGGGGAGTTTCCCGATTTAGTACCGATGGTGCGGCAGTTTTTGACGGAAGCTGCTATTAAGTTAAATTTTGCACCACAACCTGAAAAAGCTTGTTTTGCGATCGCCGGGCCGGTAGTCAACAACAGTGCAAAACTGACTAATTTGCCTTGGGTGCTGGAAGCAAAGCGTCTCGAACAAGAATTAGGAATATCCCGCGTCAGTTTAATTAATGATTTTGTTGCGGTTGGCTACGGCGTTTGGGGTTTGGACGAGCGAGATTTGCACATTTTGCAAGTAGGAAAACCCCGCCAACACGATCCAATTGCTGTGATTGGTGCGGGTACTGGTTTGGGAAATTGTTTTGCAATTCCAGAAGCAAATGGCATCAGAGTTTTTTCTTCGGAAGGGGGACACGGTGACTTTGCCCCTCGCTCGGAGTTGGAGTTTCAATTGCTGAAATATTTGTTAGCAAAACACGACATTCAAAGAATATCGATCGAGCGTGTAGTTTCGGGACAAGGGATTGTTTCAATTTACCAGTTTTTGCGGGACAGAAAGTTTGCTCCTGAATCGCCGGAGGTAGGGGAAGTTATCAAAAAATGGGAGTCAGAAATCGGTAAAAGCGAGAAGAGTGTCGATCCGGGGGCGACAATTGCACAGGCGGCACTCAAAAAGTGCGATCGGCTTTCCGAACAAACAATGCAAATGTTTGTAGAAGCCTACGGTGCAGTGGCCGGAAATCTGGCTGTGACACTGTTACCTTACGGCGGTTTGTACGTAGCCGGCGGCATTGCTGCTAAGATTTTGCCGCTGATTCTAGAAGGCGGTTTTATGCGGGCTTTTACGCACAAAGGCCGGATGGATTCGCTGTTAGAAATGATGCCTGTTCGTCTTGTTTTGAATGATAATGTAGGGTTAATTGGAGCGGCGGTTTGTGCAGCAGGTCTTTAGTTGATAATTGTATGGTGCGTCAGCTTTAAGCTTATAAATTTTTGAATAAATAATGCTCTGCTGACGCATCCTACTTAGCTATAATTATGTCATCTTCAAAATCTTCTCAGCAGCACCTTCAGATACAGGCATTACCGATAACCGATTACCTTTCCTCACCACCCAAATCTCATCAGCGCTAAACTTTTGTTTCAGTTCATCCAAAGATATTAATTTAGCAAACTCCTCAACAAACTCCACTTTCACAGTTTGCCAGCGAGGAGCATTTAACTGCGATTTAGGATCGTAATATTCGCTATTTATATCGAACTGAGTCGGGTCAGCAATCTCAGTCTCAACGACGCGCACCAACCCAACAATTCCCGGAATTTTAGTATTGGAATGGTAAAAAAATACTAAATCTTCCCGACTCATTTCTCGCAGAAAATTGCGAGCTTGATAGTTGCGAACGCCGTCCCAAGTACAAGTGCGATCGCTCTTCAAGTCGGCAATACTGTAAACATCCGGTTCCGACTTCATCAGCCAATAATTCATAAAATATCCTTCCGCTTCTGCAACCATAGAGTCAACATGAAATAAACAAAAATATGCACGCACAAAATACCCCAGTTCAAACCCAAATTTTCCCATGTTGGATCGTAAACCGGAGTAGGCTCAAACGGCTGAGGAAGTATGCTCCCATCCGGCAATGTAGTAGGCGCGGGAACCATGCCATTCACATTAACTAAAGAGCCGTAAGCACCCACAGACCAGCGGCTTAACATCAGCCAAGAAAACTTGCTCGCCGCACCTTCCATCTTAAACAAAACTCCAGAAAAAATAATCTGAGGCAGCAATAAGAGAGGCAAAGCGCTGTTAGCTTGAGAGCTATTTTTAACAATCGCGGAAACGACTAATCCGAGACTTATGCAGCTCATTAAAGTTAGGAATGTGGTAATACTTGCTCCCAGAGACCAGGAAATAAAACTCGGTTCGGGGGATTTAAACGCACTCAGAATAACTCCTACCATTAACAGCGTTTGCAATACTGCCAAACCAGAAAGTATGAAAAACTTTGAACCCAAATAAGCAAACAATCCTAAATTTACCAAACGTTCGCGCAAATAAATAGCAGATTCTTTAACAATTTCTTGGAGAGAAGTTGCCAGCCCCACCCAAATAGCCGCGCAGGTAAATACAAACAAAACTCTGAGTGCTAAAGGTGCTAAAGTTGCCTCCGGTGCGCCAATTAATGGGTCTTTATCTCTGACGGCTAGCCGCAGCAAACTAATGCCGATCGGTGCTGTCAAAAGAGCTAAGCTTAAGTTAACTAAGTCACGGGAAACGAGTTGAAAATAGCGCTGGGCGAGCAAAACTAGTTGTTTTACAAAAGATTGAGATTTTGGTGCAGAAGGTGCAGAAAGTATTTTTGCATTAGCGTTGCCTGTGCTGAAGTGGTTGACAATATAGCGCTGATAGTATGGAGATTTATTAAACTTTTCTGCCCAGCTTTGAACGTTGATTTCTCCTGTTTCTAATTCGTTGTAAATGTCGGCAAAATCGCCCGTTTTGACATCGAAAAAATCGAGCGCTTCCGCAGGCGGGCCGAAGTAACAGAGGCGTCCGCCGCGACCCATAAACACAATCCGATCGCACATCGTGATATTTGCCGTCGCGTGAGTCACCAGAATCACCGTCCGGCCTTGATTTGCCAACTTTCGCAGCAGTTGCATCATCTTCTTATCCAAACCCGGATCGAGTCCTGAAGTCGGTTCGTCTAAAAAGAAAAGTTTCGGGTCTGCTAACAGTTCGACTCCTATGCTGACCCGCTTTCGCTGTCCGCCGCTAAGCTGTTTTACCAAAGCCTTGCGGCGGTGATTCATTTCAATATCTTCTAAAGTTTTTGCGACTACCTGCTTGACATCTGTATCGGGAGGTAAGCGCAATTTAGCTGCATAACTCAAGACTTCTTCTACTGTCAAATCTGCGTGTACAATATCATCTTGAGGCACGTAACCAATTTGATTGCGGTAAATATTGAAGTTTTGCCGCAGGTTGTCACCGTTGAGAAACACAGCGCCGTTAGTAGTTTTTTCGATGCCTAAAAGCGTCCGCATTAAAGTAGATTTGCCAGCGCCGCTACCGCCGACTAAAGCCACAAACTGCCCCGGTTCGATCGCCAAAGTGATGTTATCCAAACGCTTCGGAATCACCAGACTGTCAGCATCCAAACGAATTTGATGGCCGGAGTCTTGCATCTGCAACTCACCGCTGCGGTAAGTTAGAGTAAACGGGCCGATCCGAATTGCATCTCCCTCGGACAACTGTACAGAATTTGTCACTCGCTGACCGTTAACAAAAACCCCGTTAACGCTGTGGTCTCGCAAAATATAATTGCCGCGACTGTCTTGGTCGATTGTGGCGTGGCGTCTAGAAACAAGCGGCGCATCTAATTGCAGCGAAGCGTTTGGATCGCGGCCCAACAAAACCGACCGATTCTTAAGAAGAATTGACTGCTTGCTAGGAACAGCAACCTGATTCGCCAGCGGATTAAAATAACTCAGCAAAACTTGATTTTGAGGATCGAGACCGATTTTAATTTCTGTGCCGTTTTTCAGACAATAACCGTCATTGGGAGTGATGCGAGTGCGATCGACAAATAAGCCATTAGTGCTCGGCCGCTGCCCGTCACCGTCGTAAATCCAGTAATTATCCCCAATTTGGCGCAAAACACCGTGAACCCCGGAAACTGCCCGCCAAGCATCGGGAATGACTAAATCAGCACGAGTGCGATCGCGCCCCAATACGTGCTGCTGCTGTTTTAACTCTAACTGTAAAACCTCCCCTTGATTGCTTAATACTATATAAGGTCGATCGCTTAAAGCAGTCAGTTGTCCTATATTGCCTGTCATACTTCAATCGCGGTTTTTGCACTCACTTTGGTCAGCATATCAAAAGTAGGCCAACAATACACTGATATTAAGCAAGTCTACTTGGCAACAACCGACAAACTGCGAAGCCGATTAATTGCCGCCGCCAATTCAAACCGTCGAAACATGGCAAAATCGCCTTCAGGAAAAGGCGATAAAATATCCATTCCTTGCGCCTCAATATCTGCCATCACGAAATCTATGATTTCCGACAAAGTGCGTTTCCCGTCCATGTATTGCTGCTTAGCATAAACCATTGCTGCTGCGATCGCCCTTAACTGTCCGCTGTCCACAATTTGCTCAACAGCACCCAAATCAATATCCTCAGTTCCGAAAGCCAATTCATCAACATCCCGCACCTTTACCCGCACATCTCGCCGTCCCCGACTCGGATCTAAACTAGCAGGAATCGGCACTCTTTGAGTAATATCACCAAAATTTTCTCTCCCTTCAGCAGCGCGGCGTATCGAGTATTTTTTAGAAATTTCTTTAGCTTTTTCCGTCACATTATATGCGTAAAAGTTATCCATTGAAATCACAGTATCTGCCACATCAAAATAATCGCCACTTCCACCCATGACTAAAATACTCGATACGCCGCAATCTGCATATAATTGTTTAACTTTATCAATAAACGGCGTAATCGGTTCGTTATCCTTAGCGATGAGTTCCTGCATTCGGCGATCGCGAATCATGAAATTCGTCGCCGCCGTATCCTCATCCACCAATAAAACAGGCATTCTCCCCACTTCCAAAGCCTCAATAATATTAGCAGCTTGCGACGTGCTACCGCTCGCATTTTCAGTATAAAATTGTGCAGTATCTCTACCTTGTGGCAAGTGGTTAATAAAAGGCGAAATATCTACTCCCGCAACACTTCTGCCATCTTCAGCCCTAATTTTAACCGCCGCCGGATTAGTCACCACAAATTCCCTGCCATCTCCCGGAATTCGGTTGTAAACTCCCAACTCTATTGCTCTGAGTAAAGTCGATTTCCCGTGATAGCCGCCGCCAACAATCAAAGTAATGCCAGCGGGAATACCCATACCGGAAATCAAACCGAGATTCGGACAATTAAACTCAACTGTTAACGACGGCGGCGACTGAAAAGCCACAGCATTATTTAACAAAGGGCGATCGTCAACACCCGTGCGGCGAGGCAAAATAGAACCGTCAGCCACAAACGCAACTAATCTTTTTTCAGCTAACTGTTCCCGCAGCCAGTCAGCATCTTCTACCGTTTCAACGTGACGGCGACATTCAGCACCATTTAAGTTAGCATACTTCAGAGATTTACTGACAATTTCCGGGATATCTTCGCACAGCATTTCAGCAGCTTGTCGCCCTAAGATACTGCGTCCGCCCGCAGGAAGTCCGACAGCAAATCGCAGTTCAACTCCTCCTAAATCTTCTATATCGGATCTATTTGAGGAAATGATAAATGCGGAAGTTCGCTCTAAAACTTCTTGTCCGAAGCCAGTCACTGCAATCATACCGCTTTTCCCAGTGCCACGTTTGCTGCTGATGCTGTTTGCTGCTGTGTCAAACTGGCGAGTTAGGTAATCTCGCAAGGCTATTTCTCGACTGCGAGAGTTGAAAAGTTCGCGGGAAATTTGAGCAATGTTAGGGGGAACTATGACTCTAAATTTACTGGGAGAAGCAAACGGATCTCCCTGCACGCAATCAATAATTAATGTGAATTCAGAAAATTCGTAACTACCTTGAATGTCTTTGTATGCTTTGTAGCCTCGATTGTCTAGTTGCAGTAAATGCCGTTGTAGGCTTTCTTTGTTAGTCATTTGTTATTGGTTATTAGTTATTTGTTATTGGTTATTAGTTATTTGTTATTTAGCTGCTTTTAGCTGGTTCCTAGGCAGAGCCTAGGAACCGATTTTCAGAGGATCTGCCTCGCTTGCTTGGCGTGGGAAAATTGGAGGCAGATCCTCCGGATATGCGTTACCAGGCTCTGCCTGGTAACGAGTAGTTACAAATTATCTAATTTCCAATAATTTAGCCACGGTATTAACAACAATTTGAGCCGAACCTGCGAAAAAAGGTCGATCGATAGTTGCTAATGTATCGCTAGATTGATGATAGTGCGGCGATCGCAAATTTGCAGTATCCGTCACCAACACAGCACCAATTCCTTTATACCAGAAAGGCGCGTGGTCGCTGCGTAAAACATCGGGAGTCAGCAACCCTTTCAGGGGAACCGGCAGTGCCACCACAGGCGGCAAATCGGCTTTTCCCGACTCCGCAAAACTTTTCAATAGCAGCGGATGTTCCGCATCCCCAATCACAGCGATAAACTCGCCTTTGTCAGGAGATTTTACCCCCGATGCTTCTAGAAAAGGTTGCGCTGTCAATCCTTCGGGATATTGCTGGCATCCGGGCGTGCGGCAGGCATAACCTACCATATCTAGGACGATCGCACCCTGCAAATTTTTTAACCGCGCGTCGCTACCGGTGAATGCTAAACTGCCTAAAAGTCCGAGTTCTTCCCTGTCGAAAAAAGCTACTTGCAATGTCCGAGGCGTGGGACGAGAACCCAGCAATCTTGCTACTTCTAAAACTACTGCAACTCCCGTCGCATTGTCGTCAGCGCCTGGGGAGTTTGGTACAGTATCGTAGTGTGCTGCGACTAAAATTGCACCGGCGTTTGAGTCAGTGCCTTTTCTCTCAGCGAAGACGTTGATTCCGCGATCGAAGCGCTGTAAATCTGCGGAAAATCCTAATGTTTGCAATTGCTGGGAAATGTAGTCTCTAGTAAAGGAGCGAGATCGTTCTCCATCGCGTTCTCCTGCTAAAGTCTCGACGTGTTTCCACAGCCGGGACGGGTCAATTTGCGCCTGAAAAAAAGTATTTTTTTCAGCAGGAAGCGGTAAGGGAGAAGGGTTTTGGGAAGTGTGGATATTGCGATCGATCCCAACTTCGGGTACAGCCGACAACCGCTGCCACGAGTCAGAACGCCAACCCACAGCCACCACCGCAACTAAAATAAATAGCGCTATCCACATCAATTGTTTCATCAGTAAGTCTATGTGAGATTTTAGACAGAGCTTACGCACTCCTTGCTCTCATCAACCGGGTGTTTTAGCAGAAGCGAGGGCTGCAACAAAGTCTTTTTGTCAAACCCGGTTGATGCGTCCAGAACTGTTATATTTTAGATTTTAGGTTGACACCAGATCTACAAATAAACCTGTTTCAAAAAATGAAACTCAAAAATATTAAAATTAGCTGTGCCAGAGGCAGTTTTGTATTTTTGATTTCAACAAACAGGTAAAAGTCTTGGGATGTTGCCGTCGAATCTGTCTTGCTTATTGGAGCGTTCGACGGCGACATTCAAGTCACTAATTTACCTTTAAAATTTACAAGTCAAAACTACTTTTTTTCCCACTCAATCTCCTTATTATCCAAGATTAAGCCACTGCTGCTGGGAAAAGCATAAGGAATAGTTTTTGCAGAAAATTCAACTATTTGAGTTGGTTGTTGAAACCACTCGGAATAACTGGGGTTGAGTTGGTCGTACAGTGCTTTCAAAGCTTGAATTTCTGCCTCTAGCTGCGCTGCTGCTTGATTGATTCTACGAGCTTGTGCTTGCAAGCGTTTTTCCCCGGTTTGAACGTGGTTTTCCACTTCTTGCCAGTGCTGTCCGGCAAGCAATTTTTCTAGTTCACCTTGCTTGTAATTGAGTAAAGCCTGTTTTTGTTGCAGTTGCTTTTCTATATTTTTAGTCTCTCGGTCAATTTCCTGGATTTGCTGTAACCACTGCTCCCCAAAAGCAGCAGTTTGCTTGTGGAACTCGGCAATGGCTTCAGGAGTATTATTTTTGGGAAAACTGACTGCCACTCGGCACTCTGAGCGCTGTACGGCAAGTTTTTCCCGCCCCTCTTGCAGGGTGGCAACTTCTGCTTGCAGCGCGCGGACTTCTTTTTGGAGTTCTGGGATGGTCTGACTCATGGGTTCAATTAGTGGACCTCTGCATCGATTTTAAGCTAATTGTTTATTTTTCTAACAAGTCCCGGTCGCCTCCTTGCGGGAATTATCTAATTTTAGCGCTCCCACCCGGTGTCTAGGCAGAATGGCGGATAATTTGTGGCACAATGGCTGATGACATATTTGAGATTAAGATTAAAATTGTAATTAGTTATAAAGCTAAATTATTATTTTTGTAAAACTTAATTTACAAATCCACATAAATTCCGGGTGGCTGGGTCTTCCTATGGTAGAGAAAGTTCTGCTAAATTTTTTGAAATTTATGATTGCTAAAAAAGTATTTAAAATTAGGAAATAGAGCAAATGAAAATAATTTTTCAATTAATGTTGGGATATTTCGCGGTTGCTATTTTTGGTGTGGAATGTGGCATAAATCCAAAAATGTTACCGACAAGTCTAGGAGATGGGCATGGCACTCTCGTTGTAGAATGGATTTTGATTAGGTCTCAGAAACATAGCTATTTGCGCTCGGCATCTCCCCCCCTTACTTCTGCAAGCGCCCCATTATTTTTGGATAAATTATCCCCAATTGAGCCAGTACAATTACCGACTTACAATTATATACAATCTCAGGAAAGCCAGATAAAAGAACCTAATTTTAGCTTAAAAATAATGGGTAATTATCTGGTTTTTATTTTTTTATTAATCTCATTATTCATTAGGGGTAAAACAGTAAATATATTATCCAAGACTATGAGGTTAATTAAAACGAAGTCTGAAACAGATAAGGACAAGCTACCAAAAGGAGAAAAAGTGTTGTATCCAAAAAAAGAACTGGATATCTGGCATACTATTGCCCAAATGACCCAAGATTTGCAGCAAACTGCCGAATATGCTCTCGATATTTGCGAGGAAATGAACGTCTCTATAATTGCGACCACCCCGGGCGGCCATATCCTGTCGTTAAACCAAGCTACCTGTCAACTTCTGGGATACTCTAAAAAAGAGTTGTTAGGCAAACCAATTGCTGGACTTTTTAAGAAAACTGAATCACCGCCACCCGAGTTAGAGTTAGCAAGTTTAACAGTCGAAGGTTCTGTCCGCAACGTCGAAAAAGTCTACCTTTCTAAACACCGAAAAAAAATAATTGTACAGCTTTCTATTTTAATTATTCGCGACGGTCAAGGCAAGGTCAGCGGCAAGTTATACATAGCACAAGATATTACCGATAGCAAGCGGGCTGAAAGAAATTTGCGGCGCAGTGAAAAAAAGTTTCGCCAACTGATAGAAACTGTTAATGCTGTTGCGTTTATATATCACCGCAGACAGTTCCGCTATGTCAATGCTCAGACAGAAGCTCTGACAGGATATACTCGCGAAGAATTACTAGCATTGGATTTATACGACATAATTCATCGAGATTTTATAGAAATAGTTAAAAACTGGGGTAAATCCAGCCACGCACGCTCAAATGCAGGGTCAAAATATGAATTAATAATAGTCGCGAAAAGCGGAAAAATGCGCTGGATTGAAGCAACTGTAGATATTATAAAATTTGAAAAAAAAGCCTCCATATTAATCACAGCATTTGACATCAGCGATCGCAAATTAGCAGAGTTAGAACTAGAAACATCTCTTTCGTTGCTTCAAGCAACCATTGAATCTACTGCAGACGGTATTTTGGCGGTTGACAGTGGGGGTACAGTGCTCACCTTTAACCGCAAATTTGCCGAAATGTGGCAGTTGCCGGATCTGCTGGTTGATTCGAGAGATAACCACCAAATTGTGGGGTTTGGAATCAACCAGTTAAAATATCCGGAAATATTTCTCAACCGTGCTAAAGAACTGTCAAATAGCCCCACAGAAGAAAGTTACGATCTCATCGAGTTGACAGATGGCAGAATCTTCGAGCGCTACTCGTTGCCCCAGCGCACCGGAGGCAAAATTACTGGTCGAGTATTCAGTTTTCGGGATGTAACGGAACGGGTGCAATCAGAAGAAAAACTCCGCAAAAGCGAAGAACGTTTTCACCTGCTGACGCGGGCGACAAATGACGCCGTATGGGATTTTGATTTGTTAAAAAATGAGTATTGGTTGAGCGAAGAATTTGAAAAAGTTTTTGGATATAAACTCAACGAAACTCAGACGATAGAATTAGAATCTTGGTGGCTAAATATTCATCCCGAAGAACGGGAACGAGTGATGTTAAGCTTCAACAAAACAATGAACTCAGACGCTCAATGTTGGTCGGAAGAATACAGCTTTCACCGTGCAGACGGGGGATATGTTTTTGTGCTCGATCGCGGCTATATCATCCGTAATGAAAGTGGCAAAGCAGTAAGGGCGATCGGTACTATGATGGACATTACTCAGCGCAAGCAAGCTGAAGAAATTATTCGCTATCAAGCTGTTTATGACCAACTCACCGGTTTACCGAACCGGATACTGTTTAACGAGCGGCTGCTGGCCTCATTAAGAGAAGCTAAAAAAACAAAAAAAATGCTAGCTGTGATGTTTTTAGACTTAGACAGGTTCAAAAAGATTAATGATACACTAGGTCACGCTGCGGGCGATCGCCTGTTAGAAGGTTTTGCCGGACGCATCAGCGACACTTTGCGATCGACTGACACGGTTGCCCGCTGGGGAGGCGACGAATTTACCATACTACTTCCCGATATCAGTTGCTTAGAAGATGCAGTTAAAACAGCTCAAAGAATACTCAACAATTTAAAGCCAGCATTTAAACTAGAAGGACAACCGTTTCACGTCAGCAGCAGCATCGGCATGGCTCTTTATCCAGATGATGGTGAAGATGCCGAAACTTTAGTCAAAAATGCCGATGCTGCCTTGTACCACGCTAAAGAAATGGGAAGAAATAACTATCAGTTATATACTTCAACAATTAATCCCCAAGGCAGCCAGTTACTAACTATAGAACACAGGCTGCACGAGGCTTTAGAACAGGGAGAATTTGAGGTTTTCTACCAGCCAAAAGTCAACATCACTACTTGGGAAATTCAGGGCATGGAAGCCCTGCTGCGCTGGCAACATCCACAATTAGGTTTAGTTACTCCCGCTACATTTATTCCGATCGCCGAAGATAACGGATTAATTGTAGCTATTGGGGAATGGGTGCTGCAAACAGCCTGCACTCAAAATAAAGCTTGGCAGGATGCTTTGCAGCCAGATTTGCGGGTAGCAGTCAACGTTTCGGCTCGGCAGTTCCAGCAATTTAATTTATTAGAAATGGTAGCGAATAGCTTGGAAAAAAGCGGTTTAGCACCCAAGTATTTAGAGTTAGAAATTACCGAGACTACAGCCATGCAAGATGTGGATTATACCACAAAAGTTCTCAGGGAGTTGCAGAATATGGGAGTGCAAATTGCGTTGGACGATTTCGGCACGGGTTATTGTTCTCTAAATTATCTCAAAAAGTTTCCCTTGAATATCTTAAAAATAGATAAATCCTTTGTCAGCGGATTGACGACCGATCCCTGCGAACTGGCGATCGCCAAGGCTGTAGCGACGCTGGGGCGAGATTTGAACTTGAGCGTGGTAGCCGAAGGGGTAGAAACTAAAGAGCAGTTGGAGTGTTTGCGCGAACTCCACTGTCAAGAAATTCAGGGTTATTATTTCAGCCCTGCCCTCTCGGTTGGTGAGGCTAGCAAACTTTTGGTAAATTCTATGTTGAGGAAAGTGCAAATTGCTTAATGAGTCATTAGTTATTAGTTATGGTTCTTGACCGCGAATCTTAGTCTCCCGACTTATTTTCCTCCGCTGCACCCCCAACATCATCACTGCTAGAGCGCTGCAGCGAGCCTAAGTTGTCCGGCAATTCGTTAAGATGCTTGCCCAAAAAGTGACACAGCGCTCTTAACTTGAGGGATTTTCAACTCCGAGGCATCAAGTCCTCGTTCCCGCCACCGCAGTTAAAAGCTTAGCTTGGTTAGGGACACGGCACGGCGCCGTGTGCTTAATGATGGTCGATCGCGATCGCCCCCCGCAACTTAAAACTTAAAATAGTGTGCAGAATAACGGACTTGTACCTAAAGACAGACGAAAATATCGCTACTCCAACATAAAAGCTTTGTCTATGCAGCCGATTCGCACATTTAACGTTTCCCCCTCGCTACCGACAATTCTCGAACCCCTACGCAAGCTTGCCTACAACTTGCACTGGGACTGGAATGTTGATACTAAAGACCTCTTCCGCCGCCTCGATCGAGACCTGTGGGACTCCAGCAACCAAAACCCGGTGCTGATGCTCGGAACCATATCTCAAGAGCGACTGCAAGAAATGGCAGAAGACGAAGGCTTCATTGCCCAAATGAACCGAGCAGCCCAGCAGTTAGACGATTATCTCAAAAATCGCGCCTGGTACCGCAAACAGCGCGGCACCGAGCAGCAAGAATGCTACGCTTACTTTTCGATGGAATTCGGCTTAGTTAAAGCCCTACCGATCTATTCGGGCGGTTTGGGCGTACTCGCAGGCGACCACCTCAAATCAGCTAGCGATTTGGGCTTGCCCTTAGTCGGTGTCGGCTTGCTATACCAAGAAGGTTATTTTTCGCAGTATCTCAACGCCGACGGCTGGCAGCAAGAACGCTATCCGCTCAACGATTTCTACAATATGCCGCTGCACCCAGAACGCAATCCCGACGGTTCGGAATTGCGGATTGAGGTGGACTATCCCGGCCGCAAGGTGTATGCCCGGATTTGGCGGGTACAAGTGGGAACGGTTCCTTTGTACCTAATGGATACAAATATTGAACCTAACAGCCGCTACGACCAAGATATTACCGACCAACTGTACGGCGGCGATAAAACTCTGCGGATGCACCAAGAAATCATGCTGGGCATCGGCGGCGTGAAAATGCTCAAGGCATTGGGGCTGACAGTTACGGCTTATCACATGAATGAAGGCCACGCGGCTTTCATGGCTTTGGAACGCATTCGGATGCTGATGGAGGAATATCACCTGAGTTTCGTGGAAGCGGAACAGGTGGTGGTTTCGAGCAGTATGTTTACGACTCACACGCCGGTGCCTGCAGGGTTTGACTTGTTCGAGCCGGATATGGTGATGCACTATCTAGGTCAGTATCCCAAGATGTTTGGCTTGTCGCAAGATGAGTTTTTAGGATTGGGCCGGGAGAATACTGGCGATTTGTCCGCACCTCTGAATATGGCAATTTTGGCAATTAAAATGTCGAGTTTTGTCAACGGGGTGGCGGCTTTGCACGGCGTGGTGTCGCGCCCGATGTTTCAGGGATTGTGGCCGGGTTTGCCGCAGGAAGAAGTACCGATTACTTCGATTACCAACGGGGTGCACGCTCGCAGTTGTGTGGCGAAGTCTACTCAGGAGTTATACGATCGCTACCTGGGCCCGGATTGGGAAATGACTCGCAAGGACGATCGACTCTGGGACAGAATGTCGTCGATTCCTGATGAGGAACTATGGCGCAATCACGAACGCTGTCGATCGGAGTTGGTGGTGTTCGCACGGGAGTGGCTGCAAAAGACTTTGCGCGAGCGCGGTGCGGCCCAAACGGAAATCGAACACGCGCGGGAAGCTCTCAATCCGAAGGTGCTGACGATCGGGTTTGCGCGCCGCTTCGCTACTTACAAGCGGGCGACGCTATTTTTGCGCGATGTCGATCGAATTATGCGGATCATGCGGGATCAAAATCGCCCCGTGCAGTTTGTGATTGCTGGGAAGGCTCACCCGATGGATATTCCGGGTAAGGAATTGATTCGAGATATCGTTCACTTCATCCGCGAGCACGAGACGATGAGCTCGATGGTGTTTTTACCGAACTACGACATTAACGTCGCTCGGATGATGGTGTCTGGCTGCGATGTGTGGCTGAATACGCCGCGCCGCCCGCGTGAGGCTTCGGGTACTTCCGGGATGAAAGCTTCGATGAATGGTTTGCCGAATCTCAGCATTCTTGACGGATGGTGGGATGAGGCTGATTATGTTCGTACCGGTTGGCCGATCGGACATGGGGAATTTTACGAAGATACTAAGTATCAGGATGAGGTCGAGGCTAATGCTTTGTACGACTTGATGGAGAAGGAAGTTGTACCGCTGTTTTACAACCGGGATGCTGATGGCATTCCCCGCGGTTGGACGGAGAAAATGAAGGATTCGATTCGCTTAAACTGTCCTTTCTTCAATACTGCTCGGATGGTGAAAGATTACGCGCGGCGGGCTTATTTCCCGGTGAGCGATCGATTCTTCACGATGACTTCGGATAATTGTGCTCCCGCCAAGGAGTTATCTCACTGGAAGAAGCACGTTCTCGCGAAGTGGAAGGATATTAAGATTGAGGCTGTTGATATTTCCCAGGATAAAGAAGTTAAGGTCAATCAGTCGATCTCTGTTAAATCTCGGATTAATCTGATGGGATTGACGCCTGCAGACGTGCAAGTCGAACTTTATCAAGGTTCGGTTGATGCTAACGGAGATATTGTCGGCGGCGTGCCGGTGGTGATGGAGTATTTGGGAGAAGATGCTAACAATGCTAGCCTTTATACGGCTGACATTACTTATACTTCTAGCGGTTTGCAAGGTTTGTCGTTGCGGGTTTTGCCGAAGCACGATAATCTCAGCAGTCCTTATGAAGCTGGCGTGATTCTCTGGGCACATTAAAGGAAGTTCGGCAACGGATTCTGTAACGGATATAACGGATGGAAGGAAGAGGGAATCAGGAATCAGGAATATTTTACCTATTCTCCCCCTCTCCCACTCTCCCATTCTCCCACTCCCTCTCTCCTTATCTTCCTTGGGGAATGATTATGTAGCCGGCTGTGAAATGATCGCCCAATACCACATTCCGCTCTATTCCCTAATACCACCAGTGAGCGCGCATATAAGCATACAGCAAGGCATCTAGCTGCTCTTCTAAGGCTTTGAGGGTGGCAACATTGGTGGGGATTGCGGGGACGTTTGAACCACCGATAAATGCTAATTCTTATGCGGAATATTTGCGAAATTCAGGCTTGGTTCGAGGATTTATAAATATCTACAATATACTGGCAGAATTTCATCAATTAGAGTTGACATTCTGCCAGTTTTCCTTTTTTATGGCATTGCTGAATACAGGTATAAATTCAAGATTTCGGAATTTTTATAAGCCCAGTATAGTGACTTTTGTAACTTCCGATAAAAGTTTATTCCTACCGTGAATCAGCAAGGCCCTGAATCTATATCCATCCCTATGAAAGTCGCCGAACTAAATAGTGGTTCCACAATAGTCACACTTTTTTATACTGCGATTTCATAAAATTGAAGGAAGCCTTGAGACACCTCTAGTTTAGCTTATTTACCCACACCCGCTGGCTGCTGACGGTTTCGCACTTCCAGGAAAATCAACAAAGCATTAACATCAGCCGGATTTACGCCACCAATTCTGGCAGCTTGGCCAATCGTCAGCGGTTTCACCTTAGCCAACTTTTCCCGCGATTCTTTGGAGAGAGTTGTAATTGCCATGTAATCCAAATCTGCAGGCAATTGTCGGCGTTCGTGTTTGGCAATGTCATCGATTTGATTTTGCTGTCTTTGCAGGTAGCCGGAATATTTGATGTCAATTTCTGCACCATCTTTCTCAGCCAACTTCAGACTAGAATTGCCTAAATTGTAGCGTTCCAAATCCACATAATGAAAACCAGGACGACGCAACAAATCAGCCAGAGTAATTGAACCTTTAATCGCTTGTTGAGTGTCAGCAAAAATTGCCTTGCCAACTTCCTCGTGCTCTTTCACCCGCGTCGAGTACAAGCGTTCCTTCTCTGCCACAATATTAGCTTGTTTGCGATCGAACAACTCCCAGCGGCGATCGTCAATCAAACCAATTTCCCGTCCCAGCGGCGTCAAGCGTTGGTCAGCATTGTCCGATCGCAATAATAGCCGGTATTCCGATCGCGAAGTCAACATCCGGTAAGGTTCCCGCAAATCCTTCGTACACAAATCATCGATCAAAGTGCCGATATAACTTTGCTCGCGAGGAAACACAATCATCTCCTGATTTTTGGCAAACCGGGCGGCATTAATCCCCGCCACAATCCCCTGTGCAGCCGCCTCCTCATATCCAGTTGTACCGTTCACCTGACCCGCGCAAAACAGCCCTTCGATCTTCTTAGTCATCAGCGTTGGAAAGCACTGAGTAGCGGGCAAATAATCGTACTCCACAGCATAAGCAGGGCGCATCATCTCGCACTTTTCCAAACCAGGAAGAGTCCGCAGCATTTGCAATTGCAAATTTTCCGGTAAACCAGTAGAAAATCCTTGGATATAAAGTTCAGGAATATCTCTACCTTCCGGTTCAATAAAAATCTGGTGACTTTCCTTATCCGCAAACCGCACAATCTTATCTTCAATACTCGGACAATAGCGCGGCCCCTTAGCATCAACCCAGCCGCCGTAGACTGGAGAAAGGTGCAAATTGTCTCTAATTAACTGATGAGTAGCTGGCGTAGTTCTAGTCAAATAACAAGGCATTTGTTCCCGTTCGATCCAAACTTCTGGATCGAAACTAAACCAGCGAACCTCTGCATCTCCCGGCTGCGGTTCCAGGTTGGTATAATCGAGAGTACGTTTGTCAACTCTTGCCGGAGTTCCAGTCTTCAATCTGCCAGTTTCAAAGCCCAAACGATTGAGAGTTTCCGTCAAGCCAACGGCGGCAAATTCTCCCGCACGTCCGGCGGGCATGGACTTATTGCCCACCCAAATCGTGCCGCCTAAAAAAGTACCTGTGGTCAGAATTACTGCTTTGCATTCAAAAGCGACGCCGAAGTATGTTTCGACTCCGATAACTTCTTCGTTTTTGCCCAAAACTAAGTCTGTTACCATCGCTTCGCGGATGGTCAAATTCGGTTGATTTTCGACAATATTATTCATCACAGCGGCGTATTCCCGCTTGTCGGTTTGTGCTCGCAGGGCCCACACTGCGGGGCCTCTCGAAGCGTTGAGGACGCGCTTTTGTAAGTAAGTGCGATCGGCCATTTTGCCAATTTCCCCGCCTAACGCATCAACTTCGTTAGTAAGTTGGGTTTTAGCCGGGCCGCCGACAGCCGGATTGCAAGGTTGCCACGCAATTTTGTCGAGGTTGAGGGTGAGGAGAAGGGTGCGGCAGCCGAGGCGAGAAGTGGCGAGGGCGGCTTCGCAGCCGGAGTGTCCGCCACCTACTACGATGATGTCGAAACTGTCTTGGAATTGTAATGGAGTTTGTGCGGTCATTCGATTTTAGATTTTAGATTTTAGATTTTAGATTGAATAATAGACATCTGGCAAAATTAGGTTTTAGTTTCCTTAATTAAAACTCTTCCTCTCCATTAGTGTAGCTGTTTTCTTCAAACATCGATGTTAATCCAGTAATTTTTACGGGGGGTCGATCTTTGAATTCTACGACAAATGACAACTCCCCACCCATTGCCGCGATATAACTTTGCAAAGTAGATACCAACAAATCCGCACGGCGTTCGAGTCGCGAGACATTTTCTTGACGCATATTTAATAATTCTGCCATGCGAATCTGAGTAAATTTCCTTGCTTTTCGTAAGTCTTGCAATGTCATTTCTTCAGCCATTAATTCAACCTATCGCTTTTCGACTATTGCTCGTTGTTCGGGAGGCAAATTCTCCATAATAGTCTTCAGGCTAATTGTCATCTGTTTCTGGCTCCATTAATTTATTCAAATAACCGGTAAATCTACTATCTGCTATCTTAATTTGAGTAAATTATGCCTTACATAGCATATTATAGGCAATAGTCGATCGAATAACAATATTTATATGCACCCTTCGCGTCTTCGCAGTTCAATAATTCCGTACTATTGCAGTTTTGCGCTATGTTAGACAAAAAAATCTCAACAAGCGTACACAAGTGAAATACTTCTTCTTATCTGACGGCTGGAAAGTAGGGCGCGTCTGGGGGGTAGGTGGCGAGTGGAGTCACGCCGCCTGGAGGCGGGCGCCGGACATCCAACAGCTCAACCTCTGTCTTTCCGATCGCAACGAAAAAATGTGGCTCTACCGCGTAGAAGACGCCGTACTAATGGTAGAAGTCCAACCAGCAGTCCGTCCAGATCCCGCCGATCCTGCCAAAAATATCGGCAACGTCACCCTCACCAGACTGATCGATGCCGAGCAAGTCCTCGAACGCCTCGGGACGATCGCCGCCCGCTGCGAAATGGGCAACCCGCAACTAATGTAATGCTCAACATATTGCAATCGGTTCTAACACTCGATACACTTCTTTAAATAACTTTCATTTTTATGCCTCCACCTTTGAAGGTAGATGGCAGTCGGCAAAAGGCAGAGTTTAAACCCTGCAGGTAACTGCTGGGGATTCAGAATCTGATTTTTCCGTAAAAATAGACATCATCACTTACACCTTGGAGAACCGCAGTCAATGGGACTACCCTGGTATCGCGTACACACAGTCGTCTTAAATGACCCAGGCCGATTGATTTCTGTACACTTAATGCACACTGCCCTCGTGGCAGGTTGGGCCGGCTCAATGGCCCTTTATGAACTAGCAGTTTTTGATCCCACAGACCCAGTTCTGAACCCAATGTGGCGTCAAGGGATGTTCGTGTTGCCCTTCATGACTCGCTTGGGAGTTACGGGCTCTTGGGGCGGTTGGAGCATCACCGGCGAAGGTAACGTCGATCCGGGCTTCTGGTCCTTTGAAGGCGTCGCCGTCGCTCACATCGTCCTCTCGGGCCTGCTGTTCTTAGCAGCAGTTTGGCACTGGGTATTTTGGGACTTAGAACTTTTCAGAGACCCTCGCACCGGTGAACCAGCCCTCGACTTGCCAAAAATGTTTGGCATTCACCTGTTCCTCTCCGGCTTGCTTTGCTTCGGCTTCGGCGCATTTCACCTTTCGGGACTTTTTGGTCCGGGAATGTGGGTGTCCGACCCCTACGGCCTGACCGGTCACGTCCAGCCAGTGGCGCCTTCTTGGGGTCCTGAAGGCTTCGATCCGTTCAATCCGGGCGGCATCGTAGCTCACCACATTGCAGCGGGCGTAGTCGGCGTAATTGCCGGTTTGTTCCACTTGACAGTGCGGCCGCCGGAACGTCTTTACAAAGCCCTGCGGATGGGGAATATCGAAACTGTACTTTCTAGCAGTATCGCTGCCGTATTCTTCGCAGCCTTTGTGGTTGCAGGTACGATGTGGTACGGTTCTGCTGCGACTCCGATCGAACTTTTTGGCCCGACTCGCTATCAGTGGGACAGCGGCTATTTCCAACAAGAAATCGATCGCAGAGCTCAAGCTAGCTTGGCCGGTGGCGCTAGCTTCCAAGAAGCTTACGAACAAATTCCCGAAAAATTGGCTTTCTACGACTACGTGGGCAACTCTCCTGCTAAAGGCGGTTTGTTCCGGGCCGGCGCGATGGTCAATGGCGACGGTATTGCTAAATCTTGGCTGGGCCATCCAGTATTTACTGACAGCGAAGGTCGGGTATTGTCGGTTCGCCGCCTCCCCAACTTCTTTGAAACTTTCCCAGTGATTTTGACGGACAAAGATGGGGTCGTTCGCGCTGATATCCCCTTCCGCCGTGCTGAATCAAAATACAGCTTTGAACAAAGCGGAGTTACCGTCAGCTTCTACGGCGGCGAACTTAACGGTCAAACCTTTAATAATCCTCTAGATGTTAAGCAGTTTGCTCGTGCTGCTCAAAAAGGTGAAGTGTTTGAATTCGATCGCGAAACCTTGAATTCTGACGGCGTTTTCCGCACTTCGACTCGCGGTTGGTTCACCTTCGGACACGTTTGCTTTGCTTTGCTGTTCTTCTTCGGCCATATCTGGCACGGTTCTCGGACAATCTTCCGCGACGTGTTTGCTGGAGTTGAGGCTGACATGGAAGAACAAGTCGAGTGGGGCTTGTTCCAAAAACTGGGCGACGTGACCACCAGAAGAGAAGAACCTCTCTAAATTTCGCCAGCCTCTGGGTAGGGGGGAAACTTCCCCGCTACACAAAAACCCGGTTTCTTGAAGAAACCGGGTTTTTTTAGTTAATAATAAAACCAGCAATTAAGATAAAATAATACGGCAAGGGAAGATAGGGAAAATTTAACATGGAAAGTGTTGCTTACATTTTGATTCTGGCTTTAGCCATAGGCGTACTATTTTTTGCGATCGCCTTTCGGGAACCTCCCCGAATTGGCAAATAATTAGCTATACGCCTCCAGCAAGTCCAAAATATCTTGAACCGGACTGCGGTTAGCCCGCATCATAGTGATCTAATTTGGTGCGGGACTATTTCACCGCTGTGTGCTTTCGTTATTTTTCTAGTCCAGCCATTCATCAGACCCCAGGCGGTTAGATGAATGGCAATTTGCTGGCAATGCCTGTTAAAATCAGCAATCATGCGCTGTTCCTCCTGCCAACACACAAATAGCCGGGTTTTAGAATCGCGTTCAGCCGAATCAGGTCAAAGCATCCGTCGGCGGCGCGAGTGTTTGAGCTGCCAGCACCGCTTCACAACATACGAACGCATAGAATTTGTGCCGATTACGGTGATCAAGCGCGACGGCAAGCGCGAATCTTTTGACAGGTCAAAATTAGTCAGGGGATTGATTCGGGCCTGCGAAAAAACAGGTTTGTCTTCCGGGCATCTCGAAACCCTAGCCGAAGAAATCGAGGCCCAACTCCAAGGTCGATCGCTCCGAGAAATCGCCAGTTCAGAAATAGGGGAACTTGTGCTGTTGCACCTGCGGCCGCTCAGCGAAGTCGCTTATGTCCGTTTTGCCTCCGTATATCGGCAATTTCGCGGCATCCGAGATTTTGTAGATACCCTAAATCACCTTCAGAATCCCCTCAACGAAGCTGAAGATGCAGCAACTGGGACAAATTTTGACGCAGATTTGCCGGATTTGGAAGCAGTCGATCGAGAAAGCCCAGCATCCTGCGCTACTCCCAGCTAAGCTCGCTTAAATTAATTTATAGAAATATTCTGGGAGATTGAAAACCGTGTCGCGAGGAAGGCCTAGAGGAATAGCGACTCAAGGGACTCTCATTCGAGCGAGTGTTCTTTTTTCTCAGTAAGAGTGCTGGGTGTGATATGATCATCATCGGTCTAAAATAGAGTATAACTAGACAACGTAAAAACTTAACTGGATTAGTTGAGTGCGTAGTCACACCTAACGGTGTTGCAGTTTAGGAAAGCTCGCATTTGAACAAAACCTAACTAAAGATCGGTGACTAATTAAATACGGTAGGGCATACCGAAATTTACGCTTCTGGAGAAACCGACCTCTACTTAGACTGGAGTAATCCTGTCGCCAGCAAGTCGGCTCGTTGAATGAAGAATCTCAGTTTATTTATACCTGAGAGTGTCAAAATAGTCTACTTGACTCGGAATGTTAAGATTCAACGTTTTAACACAGAGTATGGAGTAACAGTAATGGCAAGCGCTGGTGTGCAGTTGCACCTGGCAAAAGTTAGCAAAAACTGACTTTAGTAAAAGATTTGGAAAAAAGTTAATCGCTTTTTCACCAAAATCTCTAATATCTGCCGGCACAAACGAAAAACATGAAGGAGAGAAATCCTAGGAAACTATTCGCATGGTCAATCTCAAAACCACAGTCAAAGACATCGGCTTTACTCACGAAGATTTTGCAGCCCTACTTGATAAATATGACTATCACTTTAGCCCGGGCGATGTAGTAGCGGGTACAGTTTTTAGTATAGAACCCAGGGGCGCTCTGATTGATATCGGTGCTAAAACAGCAGCGTACATTCCCATTCAGGAAATGTCCATCAATCGAGTGGAAAGCCCAGAAGAGGTATTGCAATCAAACGAAACCAGAGAATTTTTCATTCTAACCGATGAAAATGAAGACGGACAATTAACCCTGTCCATCCGGCGCATCGAGTATATGCGGGCGTGGGAAAGAGTGCGACAACTGCAAGCAGAAGATGCCACAGTACGATCGCAAGTATTTGCCACCAACCGCGGCGGCGCACTCGTGAGAATAGAAGGCTTGCGAGGCTTTATTCCCGGTTCTCATATAAGTACCCGCAAACCGAAGGAAGAATTAGTCGCCGAAGAATTACCATTAAAATTCTTAGAGGTAGACGAAGACCGCAACCGGCTAGTGTTGAGTCACCGTCGCGCCTTAGTTGAGCGCAAGATGAACCGCCTCGAAGTCGGGGAAGTCGTCATCGGTACAGTACGCGGTATCAAGCCTTACGGTGCCTTTATCGACATCGGCGGCGTCAGCGGCTTGCTGCACATCTCGGAAATTTCGCACGATCACATCGATACGCCTCATAGCGTCTTCAATGTCAACGACGAAGTGAAAGTGATGATCATTGACTTGGATGCCGAGAGGGGCCGGATTTCTCTCTCCACCAAGCAGTTGGAACCGGAACCGGGCGCGATGGTCAAAAATCGCGAATTGGTATACGAAAAAGCTGAGGAAATGGCAGCTAAGTTCCGGGAGAAAATGCTGGCTCAAAAGCAAGCTAAAGCAGGCATAGACATTCCTGTAGACTCCATCGATGGTGATGATATCTCCGACGAACTCGAAGACGTACCCTCAGCAATGGAAGAGGATCTGCCGGAAGTAGCAGCCGAAGCAGCACCCGAAGCAGCACCCGAAGCAGTATTAGATGTAGAGGAAGAAATCCCTCCTGCGACGGAAGAATAACATCGCAGTTAGTGTGATTAAAAGAGGGAATTTTCCCTCTTTTTTTTTTAGTTAGTCATTAGTCATTAGTCATTAGTCATTAGTCATTAGTCGCTGCTGGGTGGTTGACAATTCCCAATTGCCAATTGCCAATTCCCCATTATTAATTAGCGAGATTTAACCTATTTCTGTAGACCAATGCAGCGATCGCACTTTGAATTATTACAAGTTGCAGATCGCTCTGCCTAAATAGGCATAGCCTTTATGCTGCTAATTTGTTAAGATTTACAAACATCAGGGACATCCGCACAAGTGCAAACTCATCAGAATTCTCAGGCAAGAACAAACCCGACGAGCAAATCACACATCATAATCCTTATAAATTTCTTGCCCTAACGCTCAGAGGCAAGCCGATAATGAACATCGAACTATTAAAAGAAAAATTAGAACAGCTTAAAAAACGTCCTAATTCTAGCAAAGGAACGATCGACCAAATCGAAAAATGGTTAATCGGTTCCCACATTTTGCAGAGATTGCGGATTAACCCTTACTACGTCGCAGGGGATACAGTCAAGAATATTAAAAGAATTACTTCGGAATTTCTGCACGGAGTGAAAGCTGGTGCCTTCGACTTGCACTGGGATATTCACTGCCCCCACTGCAACATGATTACAGAAGAATTTAAGGATTTGGCAGACACATCAGAAATGTCTTTTTGCCCGATGTGCGATCGCGAGTTTAAAATTGATTTGCTCGATCGCGTCGAAGTTACTTTTTCCCTGAACAAAGAAATCGAAGACCCGCAACTGCGGCCCGTCTGCGCTCCCCCTCCCGTACTCCAGAGCAAACTGCAACTGGTAACGCCTTTATACTGCACCGAATCCGAGACTGTCACCTTAGAAGAAGGTAGATACCGCTACTGCTGTCCCTTGACTTTAGCTAAAGGGATTTTAAAGGTTGAAGGCGAAAAAACAGAAGAGATACAAGAAATTAAACTCCAGCAGTTGGCAGGCCCAGATTTCGATAAAAAAGACCTGGCCGTGCGTCCGGGAAAACTCAAGATAGAATTAACTAATAGCGAACACAATTTGTCGGGGCTAATTTTGCATTCAGATGAATTGCCCGATGAATTGACATTAGAACAACTGCCCCTGCGGCTGTCAGGAATGCAACTGCTTCATCACCCCGATTATAAGCGTTTGTTCGGCGATCGAGTAATCTCGGAAAGAGAGCGAGTCAAGATTCGGGCGATTACTATTATGTTTACTGATATTACCGGTTCTACCAGAATGTACGAAACACTGGGAGATACCAAAGCTTACAATATTGTGCGCGATCATTTTGAAATTTTCTTTGAGTCGATCGAGAAATTTAACGGTAAAGTCATTAAAACCATCGGCGATGCCGTCATGGCTTCCTTTATCAGCAACGAACAAGCAATTATGGCTGCCGCTGGTGCTGTAGCCTGTTTGAGAGAGTATAACTCCACTCGCCAAGCACAAGAGTGGATTCAAGTCAGGATTGGCATTCACCGAGGTACGGCTTTGCTGGTAAATCTTAATAATTCTATCGACTATTTTGGCTCTACAGTCAACAAAGCCGCCCGCATTCAAAATCTTTCTAAAAGTGACGAAGTTTCGTTTTCCGAAGATGTTTACAGCGACGAAGCATTTTTAACAGCATTAAAAGCTGCTGGAGTCTCCGAAATTCAAAAAAGAGTAGAAGATTTAAAAGGAATACAAGGCGCACAAATCGCTTATACTGCTAGAATTAATACCGAATCAGTAATCGCACTTTCTGCTACACTGGCGGGTGAAAAAAGTTAAGTAGGCAAGCAAATAAATACTACTTGGTTATTGCCAACCTCAGCCTTTAGTAGCGATCGCCCCAACAGCATATAGAAGTGTTCGATAGCGCTCAGCTCATGGCTCCCACAGTGTAGCTCATCCTTAATGGAGCTTCATAATGCCCATCACTTAAGTACGCTTTGATAAAAATAGCCCGAATTACTCAGCATTAGGCTGGCGCGGTATCTATTCTACTAAATAACTGAAGTCGAGGACTTCCCATCATGACTTCTCCTCAACAATCTCCAGAAAATACACTCGAATCGATCGCACCAGTCGCCCTCGATTCCGAACAATTAGCCGAAACCGATGCCCCGTTTCCCATTGTTGGGATTGCTGCCTCAGCAGGAGGTTTGGCGGCATTCACGGGGTTACTGAGCCATTTACCCATCGATACGGGTATGGCGTTTGTGCTGATTCAGCATTTAGATCCCAATCACAAAAGTTTGCTGAGCGAGATTCTCGCCAGAACGACGCAAATGCCTGTTAATGAGGTAAAAGACGGTGTAGCTGTAGAACCCAATCAAGTCTACGTTATTCCGCCCAATACCAAGATGGTGCTATCTAAAGGCGTGCTGCAACTATCACCGCGCGAGAAGATTTACGGCAAATATCTGCCGGGAGATGCGTTTTTTACCTCATTGGCGATCGATCGCGGGCACAAAGCAATCGCCGTAGTTTTATCCGGGGGAGACGGAGACGGTTCACTCGGGCTCAAGGCAATCAAAGCAGCCGGAGGCATGACTTTTGCTCAATGTCAAGACACAGCCAAATTTGATAGTATGCCGAATACCGCTGTTGCCACAGGCAATGTCGATTTCGTTCTGCCACCGGAAAAAATTGCGGAGGAACTGGCAAACTACAGTCACAATCCCCTTCTCACTGGCCCGCTTCCCATGACAAAAGTTGAGGAATCGCTCGAACAGGGAGATGCCCTGGCAACTATTTTTGCGCTGCTAAAATCCACCACAGGCGTTGATTTTAGCCACTACAAACCCACCACGATCGCTCGACGCATCCAGCGGCGGATGGTGTTGTACAAGCTGGAAAGCTTGAATGATTACGCCCAACACCTTCGACACAATTCGGCTGAAGTCACAGCCCTGTATGAAGAAATCCTGATCCACGTTACCAGTTTCTTCCGCGATCCCGAAGCCTTTGAAAAGTTAAAAGAACTGGTTTTCCCCACGATTACCCAAAATAAATCGGCCGAAACTCCGATTCGGATTTGGGTGGCGGGATGTTCGACAGGTGAGGAAGTTTATTCGATCGCGATTTGCTTGTTAGAGTTTTTGGGCGATCGAGTCATCCAGCCACCGATCCAGATTTTTGCCACAGACATTAGCGAACAGGCGATCGGCAAAGCGAGGTCTGGCGTCTACTCAGAAAACCAGATGGTAGATGTTTCACCAGAACGGCGTACTGGCTACTTTATTGCCCAAGAAGAAGGTAGCTATAGAATCAGCAAGGCAGTCCGCGAACTGTGTGTATTTGCCCGACAAGACTTAGGCAGCGACCCGCCTTTTTCCAATCTCGATTTAGTTAGCTGTCGCAATGTACTCATCTACTTGGGAGAGTCTTTGCAAAAAAAATTGATGCCCATTTTTCATTACAGTCTTAACCCAAATGGCTTTCTCTTGTTAGGCACTTCTGAGAGCACCGGAAAATTCTCATACTTGTTTACTTCAGTGGATAAAAACTCTAAAATTTATGCTAAAAACTTGACGGCGACTCGTCCGACTTTTTCGTTTACGCCGAGTTCCTATCCCGTAGCTAAAGCACGCGAACGCCAGGGAGTGAAGGAAAATTTGACAAATAGCTTTGATTTACAGCGAGAAACAGACCAACTGATTTTGAATCGCTATGTCCTAGCAGGTGTGGTTGTCAACGAACTCATGAACATCCTGCAAGTGCGGGGAGACATGAATCCTTACTTGAGACTGGCCTTTGGAACGCCCGACTTAAACTTGCTGACAATGGCAAGGGAAGGCTTGCTGGTTGAGCTTCGCACCGCTATTTATCAGGCACAAACGCAGAACGTGACCGTTAGGAAAGAAGGGGTATCGGTTGTTGAATCGGGCGGACGATCGAGTACCGTCAATTTTGAGGTGATTCCGTTCCGGTCACAGGCGGTCGAAGGACGCTACTTTTTGGTGCTATTTGAACAGGCTTCACCCCCCGTGCTTAACCTCACCGCCCTCCCTTCTGAAAGCTTCGAGCAAGCTGATTTAGTGCGCGAAATAGAGCTGCTGAGGCAGGCACTTGCAAGCGCTTACCAAGACAAAACTGCGGTGCAATCGCAACTGCAAGCGGTGATCCAGGAACAGGAAAATCTCAACCAAGACATCAAAATTGCCAACGAAGAAATCCTATCGAGCAACGAGGAGTTGCAAAGCACCAACGAGGAGTTAGAAACTGCCAAAGAAGAGATTCAAGCCACTAACGAGGAACTCACTACCACTAACGAGGAACTTCGCAGCCGAAATATTGAACAAAGCCTGGTAAATAACGATCTGATAAATTTGCTTTCCAGTATCAATATCCCTATCTTAATGTTGACCAACGATTTACAGATTCGACGCTTTACCCCAACGGCACAGCAAATTTTTAGTGTGATTCCCACAGATGTTGGACGACCTTTTAGCGACATCCGCTCAACTCTGAACGTTCCCGACTTGGAACAGATGATTTTGGAGGTGATTGATACTCTCCAGACGAAAGAACAAGAAATTCAAACTTTATCGGGATATTGGTACAACCTCCGCATTCGTCCTTACCGGACAACGGAAAACCAGATTGACGGTGTGGTGATGGTTTTGCTCGATATTGATGCTCTTAAACGCAGTGCCAGAACCTTGGAGGAGGCCCGAAATTATGCTGAAACCATTGTGGAAACTGTGGAAACGCCTTTAGTCGTCCTAGATGCTGATTTCCGAGTGAATAAAGCAAATCGATCGTTTTATGAAATGTTTCAGGTTTCACCGTCAGAAACAGCAAAATCTTCGCTGTTTGAGCTAGGCAACGGGCAGTGGAATATTCCCCAATTGCGATGGATTCTGGAAGATATTCTGGTGAGTGATGTTCAGCTTGAAAACTTTGAGTTGGAGCACCTGTTTGAGCATATCGGTCAGAAAACCCTGCTGCTGAATGCTTGTAAACTTGAACGAGAAGATCGAGCTTTAATGATTCTGTTGTCGATCGAGGATATCACGGAGCGCAAGCAGTTTGAGACGCTACGATCGCAGTTATTGGAGCACGAACAGTTGGCCCGCCAACAAGCAGAAACCGCCAACCGCAGTAAAGATCAATTTCTCGCGAATCTCTCCCACGAGCTCCGCAATCCCCTGACTCCGATCTTTGGGTGGTCACAAATTCTGCGCTCTGGCAAGCTTGAGGGAGCAGCCTTTACTAACGCTCTAGAGGTGATCGAGCGCAGCGCGAGGGCACAATCTCAGTTAATCGAAGATATCCTCGATATTTCCAGGATTACGAGTGGCAAGCTTCAACTGTCCATTTGCCCGATCGATTTGCGGTTAGCGGTGCAAGCTGCGCTGGACGGGGTGCAATTATCCGCCGAGGCAAAAAACATTCAAATTGTTTCGGAGTTGATTTCTACGAGTGTTTTAGGGGATATCAATCGCTTGCAGCAAGTTGTGTGGAATCTTCTGTCTAATGCGATTAAGTTCACTCCGGCGGGGGGACGAGTGGAAATCCTGCTATCGACGATCGAGAATCATGCTCAACTTCGAGTCAGCGATACGGGAAAAGGCATTGAGGCACAATTTTTGCCGTATATTTTCGATCGTTTCCATCAAGGCGATGCCAGCAGCACTAAGACGAATCAAGGGCTGGGATTGGGTTTGTCGATCGTGCGTCACCTGGTTGAATTGCACGGGGGAACTGTGCAAGCCGAAAGTCCGGGTGAGGGACAAGGAACTACAATGACTGTGAGATTGCCGTTGCGATCGCTGCCTCAAGAGTTGACATCGGCGATCGATTTAAACTCAAATGCTTTGGTAGAGCCTTTAAACGCCTCTAGCGATCGCGTCCCCTCTCTAAAAGGCTTGCACATCTTAGCCGTAGACGATCGGATCGATACCCGCGACTTTTTACAATTTGTGCTTGAAGGCTACGGGGCGGAGGTTTTGGCAGTTGAATCTGCCAGAAGTGCGATCGCTGCTTTGACTGAAAATCCGGGCAGATATGACGTGCTCATCTCCGATATCGGAATGCCAGAGGAAGATGGGTATTTCTTAATTCGAGAAGTGCGAGCTCTTGCTGCGGAAGCCGGAGGAGAAATCCCCGCCGCGGCGCTGACTGCCTATGCAGGCGATAAAGAACGCGAAAGGGCGATCGAAGCTGGTTTTCAAAGACATATTACCAAACCTGTGCAGCCCATTCAACTAGCATTAATGGTTGCCAATTTAGCAGGACGATTTTAAATATTTTGGAGTTTTGATTTATGATGTTTGAGATTAGATTAGGCAGTTAAACTCTTGTCCCCCGGAGATCCCCCTAAATCCCCCTTAAGAAGGGGAGTAGGGGTTGACTTTGAGTGCTTCATGTCCCCCCCTTCTTAAGGGGGGTTAGGGGGGATCTATCCGAGATTAGGAGGATGATGACCAAATTAAACGACTCGAATTTCCACCTACCTTACAACCCAAAACTCATCCCTATCGCCAAGGAACTTCGGAAAAATCTAACTCCAGCCGAAAAGAAACTTTGGGAAGATTTTCTGAGAAATTTCCCTTTTAGAGTTTTGAGACAGTGACCGATCGACAATTTTATTGTAGATTTTTATTGTGCTGCTTTAAGATTGGTAATTGAGGTTGATGGCGAGAGTCATTTTACTGAACAGGGGAAACAATATGATGCGGAAAGAACAAGGATTTTCGAGGGGTATGGACTGCAAGTTGTCAGGTTTACGAATGTTGATGTGTTGCAGTGTTTTGAGGGAGTTTGTCAGGAGTTGTTGGGTGCGTGCGATCGTCATTCTTAGGGCCAGACCTCCCCTAAGCTTCCTTAATAAGGGGGGGACAAGAGTACGATCGATCTCGTAATAGTTAAGGCCAGATCCCCCCTAGCCCCCCTTAATAAGGGGGGGACAAGAGTACGATCGATCTCGTAATAGTTAAGGCCAGATCCCCCCTAGCCCCCCTTAGTAAGGGGGGGACAAGAGAGTTATGTGGCGCTAAAAACAATTGCTAAAAATAGGCTGGGGGGGTGACAAAAAGGTCTACGAGATAGACTGTATAAGGGTTGCGGCCCGCATACCTTGTTGATAAAAGCGG
>NZ_JAUBQM010000207.1:0-1105 GCF_036701245.1 Microcoleus sp. Pol14D4 | reverse complement strand
CAACCTGCGAACAACGTAGACTACAAAATTAGTCCATTTACTGTGAATCCTTCGTCCGGCACGGTGAACTTTAATCCTGGTCAAACTAGCGTTACTCTGACAATTAACAATCTTCCCGGTTTGACTGGTGGGGTGGTGAATTTGGGCTTTGGGTCAGGTTCGATCGGCACCCCGGCATCGACTGCAATTACTCTGCTTTAAGGCTGTTAGTAGAGCAAGGAATCCTTGCTCTACTAATATCATATCTGGTCGATTAACCATAATATAATCAGGAGCATTTGTGACAACTTAAGAAAAAGTGCAAATTGTCAAGGGGGTAGAACAAAACAGGTAAAATAGGATGAAACCTTTACGGGGAAAGCAGTTGAGCCAGAGTTGAACCTGTTATGATTCGCAAAAAAAGAATTAACCGAGATCATGCAAAGAAAAAAAATAGTCCCCAAATAGAAAATGGGTAGTAATAAATATGTAGTGAAATTTAATTACAGTCATTGAATACATAGGATAATTTTATAACTCACACAATCAAAATTTGTAATTTTAATATTTCTTGACGCGCTTGAATGTAGATTGAGTTAGAGTGATGCTATCATAAGTAACTATTGTAGGAATCCTTGATCTCTGCCAAAATTAATTTAGTCATATCATATGCTATCCTTACGACCAAATTGCCCTGACTGTGGTTCAAATCACAGAGTTAAAAATGGTAGAATTCACAATAAAAAGCCCAAATACAAATGTCAAAGTTGCGGTCGCCAAGAAAGTCGAGAATCCGACCAACAAAGTAATTAGCTCAGAAACAAAAGATTTAATCGATCGACTTCTTTTGGAGAAGATTTCTTTGGCTGGTATCGCTAGAAGCACGGGTGTTTCTCAAAAATGGTTACAGGATTACGTAAATAATAAATATGCCTCAATCGAACGCACAGTAAAGGTTAAACCTAAAAAAAAAGTCAGATTGAATGTTGAATGTGATGAACTGTGGTCATTTGTAGATAGCAAACAAAATAAGCAATGGGTGTGGCGCCGCAATGGATAGAGAAACCAGAGAAATTATTGGTGTTTATATTGGCGCTCGTAGCGAAGAAGGAGCAAAACAATTATG
>NZ_JAUBQM010000059.1:0-42390 GCF_036701245.1 Microcoleus sp. Pol14D4 | reverse complement strand
GCCGCTTTTATCAACAAGGTATGCGGGCCGCAACCCTTATACAGTCTATCTCGTAGACCTTTTTGTCACCCCCCCAGCAACTGTCCACAGTCAACAGTCAACAATTCCGGAGGAGTGTAACCGGAATTGATATAACAAATTACCCTATTTGCGATCGCAACTTCCCCGTTTCCAATTCCGTCTCAAAAGCCGCCCGCACCTTTTCCCACTCCGCTTGAGCTTCCAACAGGCGATCGCGCGCCGTACTCACATCAAAAACCTGTTCCCCTCCAGACTCAACCGCCGCGCGGCCCATATACTCCAATTCCTTGCAAACAGCAGAAAAAGACACGGCTCCTAAATTGGCGCTGCTCGACTTCAGCGTGTGAGAAGCCAGCTTCAAACTATCAGCATCGCCCAGAAAAATAGCCTCCTTAATAGTTTCTAAATGTTGCGGTGCGTCTACCAAATATATTTTAATCAGCTCCCCCAAAAAATCTGGGTCTTCATCATCGTCTAGCTCGCGGAGATTTTGCAAAATATGAAAATCAATCGGCGAATCAGCTCCCGGTTCAACGCTCGAAGATGCCGCAGCATCACTGTCAACTTTATCAGAAATATCTTGATTGTTTGGCTCAGTAACCGCATCCAATTCATCCCGAATCAGAGGTGAGCACTTGCTCAAGGCGATCGCCAACTCTTCCCGGCGTACCGGCTTAGTAATATAATCGTCCATACCTGCTTCCAGACACTTTTCGCGATCGCCCTGCATCGCATTAGCAGTCATCGCAATAATTCTCGGCTTCTTGTTAGCAGGCCATTCCTGACAAATGCGGCGCGTCGCTTCCAACCCATCCATGTTCGGCATCTGCACATCCATCAGCACAACATCGTAAGATTGCCGCTTCAGCGCCTCCAAAACCTCCAACCCATTAGCTGCAATATCAGCCCGATATCCTATCCTGTCGAGTAAATGCGTAGCGACTTTTTGATTCACCACATTGTCCTCAGCCAGCAAAATCCGAATCTGACTAGAATTAGCTGCATCCTGTCCGGCAGAATTCGCCGCAACCTGCCTCAAAACAGCAGGCGTCCGCTGCACGCGGTGCTGTTCTTGAGAATTTTCAAAATACTTCAATCCAGAAGTCAAAGTCACCACATTTGAAACTTCTCCCCTGCCGCTTCTGCCAGTAACATATCCAAAAACTTGCAACAACACATTATAAAATTGGGACTGTTTTAAAGGCTTAGTTAAAAAAGCAGAAAAATGTACTTCTGTAGTTTCAAGCTTTTTCCAAACTTCCGCCTTACTTAAATAAGTAAACAGCACCAAAGGTAGTGCTATTTTACGATGGTTTTTAACTTGGATGACATCCGGATTTAGACCTTCGTCGCGCGACAAATTGCTCAGCTCAAATTTCCGAATCTGCACAGCCAAAGCCACACCGTCCATATCTGGTAGATTCATCGCCAAAATAGCTAAATCGAGCGGCGAATTTCCTTTGATGATTTCCAAAGCCTCAGCACCCGAAGTTACAGCCACGGGTATCATTCCCCAAGACTCTGCCTGACGGATCAAAACTTGCCGGTTAATGGCATGATGCTCAACAATTAACAAGCGCTTACCAGCAGCAAATTCGGGTCTTTTTTCCTCAGCCCGGATGTCATTCGCTTCAGCAGTCACCGTGAAATAAAAAATCGAACCCGAACCCGATATCGACGGCGGAGTAAATTCTGCAGGCGACCTTCCAGCGATACTTTGTCCGATCGCAGAAACGGCCGGTTGAGACTTAGAACTTCCCGGAGTAACCTGGCTGACCACCCACATTGTACCGCCCATCATATCGCTCAAACGCTGGCTGATAGCCAGTCCCAAACCCGTCCCGCCGTAATGTCGCGTTGTCGAAGCATCCACCTGCGAAAAAGCTTTAAACAGGCGATCCATCCGGTCTGGCGGAATGCCAATTCCCGTATCTTGGACAGCAAATTGAATCTCGTATTGTCTGCTACGTGCCAACTCTCCCTGGTTAATTGCTAGCGGTTGCGGCTCTAGAATATTAATTCTTTCCGGCGAACTATTAGCAGCTACCTGTTCAATTTTCCTAGCCGTACAGCACACCACAATTTCTCCCGATTCTGTAAACTTAACTGCATTGCCCAGTAGATTTACCAAAATTTGGCGCAACCTCGTGACATCTCCTAAAATGTTTTTCGGAACAGAATCATCAATAAAGTAAGCCAGCTCTAAACCTTTTTCTGAGGCTCTAGGAGCCAATAATTCCAGAGATTCTTCTATACAGTTTTGCAGCTCGAAGGGACTGCGTTCCAAATCCAATTTTCCCGATTCAATCTTGGAAAAGTCGAGAATATCGTTAATAATAGTCAGCAAAGCATCGCCGCTGGTACGAATTGTCTCCACAAAATCCCGCTGTTCAGGAGTTAGTTCCATATCCAGTAGCAAGCCCGTCATCCCGATGACCGCATTCATCGGAGTGCGGATTTCGTGACTCATAGTCGCTAAAAATTCGCTCTTAGCTCTATTAGCAACTTCCGCCGCTTGTCGTGCTTGATCCAAAGCTTCATTTTGCTCTGCTAACTGTCGCTGTCGCTGAACTTCCGTTTCTAAAAGTTGTGCTTGAGCTAAGGTAATTCCAACTTGAGCGGCAACATCTTCTAACAGTTCTATTTCGTCGGGATTCCACTGGCGAGTAGCGTCGCACTGGTGCAAAGTAATAATTCCATTCGGTTCGCCTTGATAGGAAGTGCGAACAGCCAACATAGATTTTAATCCGATGCGGCGGCACATCGGCCCCGAAGATTCGAGCAAAGGATCTGCAAACACATCGGGAGATGCCAGGGCGATATCTTCAGCGAGGAGTTTTTCTGTGTAGGGGTTATAAGTGACAGAAAGTTCTAAATCTAAAGCCGATTCGTGGCCGGGTTCTAAGTATTCCGCGACGCAAGGAAGGTGGGGATAAGGTTCGGAAAGATAGGTGTGAATTGTACAGCGATTGACACCAAATACGCGGCCGATTTGGGTGGCGGTAGTTTGAAAAATTTCTTGAGTGTCTAAGGTCGATCGCACTTTTTGAGTAATTTGTTTGAGTAGTAAAACGCGCTGGTACTGACGTTGCAAAGTTCGCTCTCGCTCTTCGCGGGCAATTTCTGCGCCGATGTAATTGCCCATCAACTTTAAAATTTCAAAATTCAGCGGTTTAAAAGGAGATTTAGTGGTGCGGGAAGTAAAGCTCAAAGTGCCAAAAATTCGCCCTTGCACCATTACCCTCGTCCCCACAAAAGCCTCCAACTTGCGGACGCTGTAAGCAGGGTGGTTGCGCCACTGAGTAGTGCCGGCTGATTCAACAGAAATAGGTTCGCTCGATCGCAAAACCTCTCGCTCAAAGGTTCTGCTCAAAGCAAAACCGTCTCCTTTAGCAAATCCAAACGGAAAATCTTCCGGTACATAAGCAGCAATCACTTCGTAGCGATCGCCCAAAACCCTGCCCAACAGCCCGATATCCATCCCAAACTGACTACAGCCCATTGCCAGCAACCGGATCGTTCGATCGTCAAAAGAGCCTTCCGAGCTCACCATTACCTCGTAGAGCGATCGAATTGCCCGCTCACTTTCCCGCAGTTCCTCAACTCCTTCGAGGCGGTTGCAGACATCGTGCAAAGTCCCGAAAATTCCCGCTATTTCACCTTGGGAATTCCGCCGGACTTGGGCAAATAGTTCCACGGAAACAAAGCCGGAATTACTGTGAATTCCCAAGGAGTTTTTACCCGAAACCGACTTGGACTTAAATCGCAGTTCTCGTCGTTCAAATTCCGACTTCCCTGACAGCAAAGACTCCAATAAATTTGCACATTGCTCGCGCTCATCTGGATGCACCCACTCTAAAAAATTTGTTTGCAAACTTTCGGAAACCGAAAAATTCGTAATTTCCGTCCAAGCGCGGTTGAGAAATTTCCAAACTCCCGCCGCATCTATGTGGAAAATTACTGTTGCTTTCAAAGAGTCAAATAGATGGAATTGTTCTCGATCGCGATCGCGGTTTTTGACTTCAAACTCCTTGTTTAGAGTAATATCTGTATGAGTTCCTACTACCCGCAGCGGTTTGCCGGTAGCGCTGCGTAAAACTTGACCCCGGTTCAGCACCCAGACAGTGCTGCCGTCTTTACAGTACATCCGATATTCTGCTGCAAAATCCGGTGTCTTTTGGGCGAAGTGTTCTTCTAAAGCTGCCTTTACGGAGTCAATATCATCTCGGTGGATGCGACTCCACCATTCCGATCGGCGATTCGAGATTTCCCCTTCTTGGTAGCCCAGCATTTCTTGCCACCGCGCCGAATAAAAAAACTCATCTGTTTCGAGATTCCAGTCCCAAATCCCCTGATTGTTGACTGCAGGGGGGAGATTTGACCGCTCTACGAAACTGTGGTGAGAAATTTCAGCCACCTCGTGGCTATTTGCTGCTGTCCGCTGTATTTCTGCAGAGAGTTTTTTGTATTGAGCGTTGCTAGATTCTAGCTGGCGCTGCAAAGCGATCAAGCCAGAATGCAGAGATTTTGAATCAAGCGCTTGTAAAAGGATAGTTTTAGGATTGATAATCCCGATCGGGTGATTTGTTTCGTTGATGACTAATAAAGGCAACTGGCAGTAGTGTTTTTGCAGCAGCGCGACGGCTGCTTCGAGGGTAGAGTGCGATCGCACCAGCGGCGGCGAACTGCTGCAAATTGCTCCGGCTTTAATTTTGTTAGAGTCTCTTCCCAGCGCCTGCAACTGTACAATATCCCGCGAACTTACCACCCCAACCAGTTTGTGAAGGTTGGGATTTGTAAATTTGGAATTATGAGCAGCACCAGTCGAGTGTTGATCGGGGGTTTCAGTGATTAATACATAACTAACATTGTGTCTAAACATCAGTTGCGCCAAATAGCGAACCGAAGAATTAGAAGGAGCGTGAATTATTCGCGATCCTGCGATTTGAGGGATTTGATAAAGTTTAATTAAACTTGCGGGTAGCTCTAATTTCTGATTCAGAATTGGCAGCGGCGGAGGGAACGCGAAAGCCGCAGGTGGCGAAGCGCTGCTAATTGCTTTTGGTGTCGATTCCCCAATTCCCTGCAACATTTGCACCAAGCTTTGAGAGCTAATTAAACCGACAAGTTCTTCAGTGTCGCTGACTACGGGCAAATGGCCGATCTGATTTTTCTCTAGCAGATTTGCTAAGGCAAAAAAGTCGGGAATTTCCGATTCTCGGGCTACAGTTACGGTTCTGATCATGATTTGCTCGATCGCAAATCCCCTCAAAGCAGCGCCGATCGAATTTAGCTGTACGATATCTCGCGCTGTAAAAATCCCCAGCACTGTCTGCCCACCCGCATAGGGAGCCTTTGAGCCGTTGAGACGCAGCCCGTTGCCTCCTGCCTGTACCGCACGCGGTACACCGTTGTAGAAACCCGACTGTTCCCGCAATTGTAGGGAAGTGCCGTTCGTGGGATTTCCGAGTTGAGAATGCCCGCGCGGTTCTACCACGAGGACGTAACTGGCTCCTGTGCTACTCATCAGCTCGATCGCCTTTTCTACGGGCGTCTCAGGGGTGACGGTGAGGGGATTGCGGTTGATGACCTGACTGAGGGAGGGAATAAACATCAGGGGGCATAAAAGTGATATTTGTTGGAAAAACCCGATCGCAAGCAGCAGATTGATTGAGAGGCTTTGCCCGCGAGATTTCCAAGCGCGCTCAAAGTTTCTGTACGATTAAACTCACCCCTACTTCCAGCATCTTGGCATTTAAAATTAATTCCGTGCCATATCCTGATAATTGACGGCTTCTGACTTTCAGAACCAATGCTATCTGCCAGAGGGTTAGATGAAGGCAGGCGGGTAATTCCTCGCCTAGCCTAACTGCTGCAGGTTTACGAGCAAGAATTTCTGCGATTGTCTAGACTGCGCCCTACTTTCTGCCCCTCAACGGAACTCTCGCTCGCATTCTGTTTGAGGCAAGATACCTGCACGCTACCAATTTACCAGCGACAGGAGGGGAATCACAACAGGACGACTTAGGTATGGCAACTGTGCAATTAGGGGTTCCAGGGTTCCAGGGTTTCAGGGTTCTAGGGCTAAACAGGCAGAAAATAAATAATTCTGAGTATAACTAATTCTATCTTATCCCAATTATGACCCAGAGGATTTGAGCTTCAATTCTGGCGATCGAACTTGATGAGAATAGCGGTGTTCCCAGCCAGTGCAAAACTCGCATTTCCGCCCTTCAGCCTTAAGTTACTAACAACCTCATCCATTGTTTTAGAACTGAACTCCCGCACCGTGCCATTACCAGTTTTTATCAGCTCCGAAATATCAGCATTAACAGTGTAAGATGTTGCTCGGTCATTGACAACCAGCAAGTAAACATTCTTGCTAGCATCAAGAGTTGCAACTGCAATTAAATCCGAACTGTTAGTAATAGGAAAAAAGCTAGATCTCCCGCCCTGCCAAGTCCTAATTACCATCCGCAAAGCATAGTAGCCCGCGCGCCGTTTCCCCCCGTCCCCTAGCCAACCTTCCCCCAGTCCCGGCTTTCCCCAGTCGTACAGACAGAATATGTGATTACTGTCAGTATAATTATCCCCCAGTTGGGAACCTCGAATCAGATTCTTAATCAAATTTAAAGCTAAAGATAAATCGCCGTAGCTAATCTCGTAGGTTCCCCATTCTCCTACCCAAAGCTGCGAGTTAGCGCGGACAGTACCGTTCATCCAGCCGCGCACTTTGCGGGTGTAATTAGAAATATCTGCATCGTAGTTGTGGACATTGACTGTATCGAAATAATTCGGTATTTCCTGCAAAGCACTAGCAGGCCAATTGCTGCCGCCTACGGTTTTCGGGCCGTGGATACGGTAAGTGCGCCAAGGTAAATAAGTTTGGTAAACAAAGTCGATCGCATCTTTTGCCACCTTAACCAATTCAAAATAGTCAGCCTTAGTTCCGCCCCAACCCTGAGCGCGATTGTCCGGTTCGTTGTGAATTTCCCAATCATCAACGCGGTAATCATTGCGAACATTCAGCCAATAAACCGTAGCAAAAACGCGTTCCCACCACTCATTCCAATCTTCTCCTGTGCGCGGCGGATTCAGTTGCAGCGCCCAACTCGGATTCCAGTCATTATCAACATTCCGAATACTGACAACCGGGCGAATATTTGCTTGTTTGAGACTATTAAAAATAGTTTTGGCATTGCCTTGCCAAACCCTATCGGGTTGTCCCGACCACCAATAATCGCTACCCTGGGGCGGATTAGTCATCATCTGATCCCAATGCGCCCAATTAATTATAGCGATGCTAAATCATTTGTGAATTTCTTACTCCCTCCCCTTACTAAGGGGAGGGCTGGGGTGGGGTAAAAAATTTACGACTCCTGCAAGGATTGCTATATATTTGGATTTGTCTTAATTTCGTCAAGAGATGGCCAACCGTATTTACCGTCGTCGTCTTCAGCTTCCCACCGCGACATCCCGCCGTAAATGCGGTAAGTATTAATTCCCAAATCTTGCAAATCTTTGATGTCGAAATTGATATTGCCCTCGACTGCACCGATGTAACGAGTGCTAACAACCCGCAGCAGTACCGGAAAATTTAACTGTTTCGATGTTTTGAGCAAAAGTGGTCGTGACGCTGAACAACCCTATGCCAAGAGCCCTTAAAATGGCGATGGTAAAATTCCGAATAATTATTTTTGAGAACACTGGGTTAATAACTCATGACAAACTGCCTAATACCTACTGACTAATTAACTTCAAGCGACGCTGAAGTTCTCCCGCCGCCGTAGCAATTACGACCGCCAAAATCGGGTGCAGCGGCTGGCTGTAGCGAACTTCTGCATAAGTGAGCGCATGAATCACAGTAAAATAGGCACAGACTAGCAACAGTGGCAAAAACTCCCGCCAGCGATGCCGTAAAACTATCATGCCCAAAGCAGCAAATACAGGCAAATTTCGCGACGCTAAAATGCCGACCATCCCTTGCGGCGAGAATGACCGCATTGCTTCCACATTAAACATAGCGTGATAAGGCAAGTCACTTATAGGGTTTCCCAACCAGAAAAAAACTGCCTTTTGCAAACAATACCAGAGATAGACAGCAGGCTCGCGGAGGATTGAAGCGATCGCCCGTTTGGTAAAATAGCGATCGCCCTCAATTGTAAAAGCATCGTGTCCCCCATTCCGAGCAGGATTGAGTTCTTCCTCCCAAATCTGAACAATATGACGTTTTGGCAGTTTTTCATAAGCCAAATGATAAAACTCTGGACTTCCTTGCCACAGTAGCGCCGTAGAAACGCTGTAAAGCAAAAAAGTTTTGTGTGTTCGATAATTGTGGTAAGTCCAAGGTGCGGTAATGATGATAATTGCGCCCAAATAAGCAAGAAACAAAGCTATCTTGCGCTTAAAATGCCATTGGCGCGGCATCAATAGTGGCACAATTGCTGGAAGCAACATCGCTGTCGGCCGACAAAGATTCGTAATTGCCAACAGCGCACCTGCTAATGAAAAATTTTGCCACTGCGGCTGTTCCAATGCCCGCAACAGGCCCAGCACTGTTAAAAGTATTAAAGGCGTGTATAAAACCTCTGTTTGCACCCGGCTGACATGAAAAATGAGGGAGGGATGCAGCGCAACTAATCCAGCCGCTACTAAGGAACTTTGAGGGCCAGTAAAACGCCGTGCTAGGATAAAAGTTAGCGGGATGATTGTCGCCCCCAAAAAAGCTTGTACGTAGACTACAGATGCGGGAGAACGACCAAAAATTGCATAGCATCCAGCCACAAAAAATGGATAAATTGGTGTCCTGCCCGGCCACTCAAAAAAATGACCTTTTAACAACCAGTATGCCAAACCCTCATAGCCCGGTTCGTCGCCCGTCAGACGGGCAGGGGTATCGGGGAGAGTTTGGTTGGTGCGCCACGCCAAATAAAGGCGCAATGCCAGTCCCAGCAGCGTCAGACAAATGAGTGCCGAGACAATTATGCGGTGATTTCTTTGCTGCTGCGCTGCCAAGATGTCTGGTGTCATAAAAACCGACTACGAAGATTTGATGGGCTGCTCCCAATTTTTTAGGTTGAGAATGTCATAAATTATATCATTCCAGCTTCCATCTTTAGCGAGAATTCATGTTTTTATCCCACGGATTATATTTAATGTGAACGAGCGAGCAGAAAGCCTTACGCAACATCCAGACATCGCGCGATGCAATTGGTCAAAGAACACAACCCCACACTTTCGCCCGCCATCAATCGCACCTGGACTGACTCGCTGGGGCGTGCGGAGGTCATCGCAATCTACCGCATTCAGCCCTGGGAAATGAGCGGGCGCACGACGGAGGGAATCAGCAGTCGGTGAACGTTTCTGCTGGCATGGGAATAATAATTTTTTGAGTGAATCGCGATCTTCCTACTCGCCGGCTCAGTAGCATTCCGATCAAACTGGATATGATATTAAATAAACTTACTTGCCAAAAAATCTCTCATGTACCGATTCACTAACTGCGGCTGTTCCTGCTGCACCAAGTGGCTGCAATTAGGAATGTAATGAATCTGAAAATCCCGGACGTAATCTGCGGTTCCATAGGTTAACTCTTTGCCGAGGGCGGCATCATTTTCTCCCCAAATCATCAGCGTCGGAACTTGCAGCACGCTCCAATTCTGGCGATCGACAAATCCGCGAGCAATATTGCGGTAATAATTGATAGTAGCAGTCAGAGCGCCCCGTTTGGCAGCCGCATCTTTGTAAGCTTCGATATCTGAGGGGCTAAAGGTGTTTTTGTTAACGGCCATACCTTCCAAAGCAGCAGAAATTGCCTGATAGTCGTCCCACTGAATTAACAACTCCGGCAAAACTGGCAACTGAAACAAAAAGATGTACCAACTTTTCAACAATTGTTGGGGAGTGCGTAACCCTTCAGCAAACTTGGCAGGATGCGGTAGATTCATCACAATGAATTTATCCACCATTTGGGGATAAGCATAAGCAAAATTCCAGGCGATCGCGCCTCCCCAGTCGTGACCAACTAAGACGCAACTTTCGTATCCCAAACCCTGAATAATGCCCTTGACATCTTGCACAAACTCTGCCATCACGTAAGCAGATTGATCGTGAGGTTTGTCGCTGTCGTTGTAACCCCTGAGATCTACAGCGACTACTTTATAATCTGATGCAAATTCTGGGATTTGATGCCGCCAAGAATACCAAAATTCAGGAAATCCGTGCAGCATCAGCATCAGCGGCCCAGAACCTTGAGTGACATAGTGCAGTTTGATGCCGTTCGTAGCGATAAATTCGTGTTTCCAAGCAGCTTTTAGCACAGACATATTTGATGCTTCCTCTAGCTTTCGAGATAGCTTAGCAGTTCCTCTGTTTCAGAGGAACCAACTTTAGGCATATCTAGCAATTATCCCAGCACTTGTAAACTCTTCCTTTTCTCTTCATTTGTGGAACAGGCGTCCCGTCGGTGGTTCTTCGCGCAAAAAAAGCCGTAGCTGGCGGGGCCCGACGCCATTGCCCGTTTCCCAAAAAGATTGCTATCTCTGTCAAAATAATAGTATAATGTTGCTGGCATCCAGACAACTGTTAAGCCAAAAATTACTCATTTTCGAGCGCGAGAAAATCCAGAGGCGCAACAATTTGAGGTATGGTGATTGTGCAAGTTCAATAATTAAGATCGGGCGAGTGTACTAGGAATTAAAGGAGTTAATACTATGTCGGGCGATCGGCTGCAAAACATTGTTAACCGCTTGACAGATCGTCTAAAGCGCGATGTATTAGTTGAAAAATCCCTCTACGACATTCGAGAAGTTTTGCAGAGCGATCGCGCCTTACTGTACTATTTTTACAGACGGTGGCAAGGTCGAGTGACTTACGAGATGTTGAGTGCGATCGAACTCTCAATCTTGGGTTCAACGGGGCCAGATGATTGTTTTAATGGCGAATACGCTGCTTTGTACGAAGCCGGCAGAGTTAAAGCAATTGCAGATATTGAAGTAGAAGCAATTAACCCATGCCACCGAGATTTTCTGCGTAGCCTGAAAGTTCGCGCCAATTTAGTCGTGCCAATTTTAACGAACAAAGGACTGTGGGGGCTGTTAATTGCTCATCAGTGCAGCGGGCCCCGCACTTGGTCGCGATCGGACATTGAATTTATGCAGCAACAAGCACAAAATATTGCAATGTCTCCGACAATTCAAGATAGTTAATCTTTCATCCAAAATCAGGCTTTGTGACAGTTGGGGTGCATTGTCTGTGCAATGGAAAATTACCAACCAACCAAAATATGGTGTTCTATTGTTAGGCGGAGGTTTGTAGCGACTCATAGGGCTGGATGAGAATCTCAGCGGGAATTCCTAACTCTTGATTCAGCTTCCGAATCATTTCCAGAGTCAAGGATCGTTTGCGAGATAATATCTCAGAAACTTTAACTCGACTGCCAATACATTGTTCCAAATCGCTACCAGACCATCCGCGGGCGTCCATGTAGTATTGAATGGCTGCAATGGGATCGGGTATTGCGATCGGAAAGTGTGCCTTCTCGTAAGCTTCTACTAGGGTACTGAGCACATCTAGGCGATCGGAGTCAGGTGTATTAGGAGGTGCATTAAACAGCAACTCAACCTCTCGAAGGGCTTCCTGATAGTCAGTTTGGCTTCTAATTGGACGTATTTCCATATATCAATTTCTGTTTAGATTGTTTCTGCATCTATCTTGTCATACTCGGCATGAGTGCCAATAAAGCGGATAAAAATAATGCCGATGTCATAACGAATGGCAACAATCAGCCGATAGGAATTGCCTTTGATGTTAAACACAACACGATTGTTTGCAATGATGCTGGCATTACGATGAGCGGACTTAACATCGACTGGACTCTGCCAATTGGCGTGAGACGCTTCGTAGTACCAAGTTTGTAGTGCTTCTGAGGCATCTGGATGAGTTTCCCAGAAGTTTCGCAAGGTGCTGCGGGACAAAATACGCATAGAACTTTGTGACTGGAACTCCCGAAACACGAGACAATTGAAATATCGGTTCTGCCTTTCTCATAGGGCAAAGAATAACGTGCTATCTCATCATTTTATCACAGAATCTTTATCTCTAGGAAGAGTTGGTGGCAAGGAGTTTTCGGATGCTGGGGGAGCGAAACCCAAGAATGATATCTTGAGGAGACACGCCACGTTGAATCAGTTCTCGATCGATGTAGATTTCGGTACTGTTGTGTTGAATCCAGATTTGATGTTCGATGATATCGAGCTGCATGGCACACCCATAGATGCGATATTCGTCGCGCCATTCGTTGTGCATAACGAGGTATCGATCGCGGGCGAAATCGAATATGAGCTGAGCATTTGCGTCATTTTTAGAAAAGTCTTCGAGAAAGTCACAAACAATTTTGCGGTATTCGTTTAGTCTATCCATTGGTCGATCGCCTCACGAGTTGGATTGTAAATAATTAGTCGGATTTCATAACGTTCGATGACTGTTTTTGCGGGTTCAAATCTGAAAAACATTTGGTATCAGTGGGCACTGCCAGATAAAGCATACGTTCGGGTTCGCTAGAGACTTCGATGGCAACCCGATAGTTGAGGAATTGACCGAGGGCGGTGTGGAATTCAGAAATGGTAGAGCCACCTGCGAAACTTTTGACTTCTACAGCTATTTTACGTCCTTCTTTTTCAGCGGCGATCGCTTCTTCGGCTGCAAGATCGATGTAGACATCAGCAACACCATAGCGTAACTGGTAGGGATCGTGGGTAATCTTCCAGCCATCTTTTTGTAGGGCGATGAATTCATCACCAGTGGTTTTTGCTCGTCCGCTGCCATAAACTGTTACCCCTAGCGCTTATGGTGACTGGCTTTCATCCTTTTTAATTAGCCTTACCCAAGCGTGTATCGTTGCCAGAGAGTAATAGAACATCCAATTATACCAAATGGCTTTGTCATAATCCTGCTGTTGCTTTTTATTGTGGTGTCGTATTCCATAGTTATTAGCTATTTTAAATAAATCGTCCTTGGCTATATTAAATAAAGCCCTATCGGCTTCGTTTAATTTTACTTCCTTAATTTGAGGCTTCAGAAACTCAAGAACATCAGCTAAGTCTCGAACTGCATCACGCTTTTCATCTAGAGATGAGCGAGAACGTCTAAATTTAAGAATGGCGGATTCAACTCGCTGCTCAACATTTTCAGGTTCGTGGAGAGGCAAGTTTGCAAGAACTAAGTCCTCCAATCCTTGCTCTGGAGATTCTAGAATTTGACCATTTTCGGAGAGTTCATATCCCTCTCTATAGTCACACAAGAGCTGATTAATTCTATCTCTAAATTCTTGCTTACCAGTCTCCCTATCGAAGGTGTCATAAGAATCTCCATGATTACTCCATTCATCGTATCGATGAATCGGCTCAGAAACACAATCGTAAAGAAACTCGATGACATCAAACAAGTCATCCTCTAAATAATTATTACATTTTTCCTCAATTGGCCATAAGTCAGATTTCCTGAGCTTGATAAACATTTGTGCTTCTATATCAGCACCTAGCTTGCCTGGGACAGCTCCCGACTTTTCATAAAAATAATCGTTCTTTAGAAAATCAAGGTAAACAGTTTTGAAAAGGTTAACGAGCATGGGTAGATCGAGGCGACTCGCATCATGATTTTTACGATGAGAAAAGTATTTCCGACTCATGAACGATTATCCCAATTTTGTCAATATATCCGGAAGGGCGAAGGATTCGCACCTATATTCTATCAATTATACGACGTATTTTAATTGTAGGGTGCGTCAGGTGAGTTTCTTAAACGATTATTGAAGGTTTAAATATCTGACGCACCTTACTAATTATGAGAATTGCGTAATTCCTGTTAGTATTAACTAACAGCTACAGCCTCCCCTAAAGGATGCTGCTGCAAAACCGCTTGCAAATACTTGCCAGTATAAGACCTCTGATTTGCCGCCACATCCTCCGGCGTCCCCGCCACAATAATTTCGCCGCCCTTATCTCCCCCTTCAGGCCCCAAATCGATCGCCCAATCGCAGCACCGAATCACATCTAAATTGTGTTCGATTACCAAAATTGAATTCCCCTTATCCACCAATCTTTGCAGCACATTTAACAAATGGTGAACATCATAAAACGACAAACCCGTCGTCGGTTCATCGATCAAATAAAGCGTCTTCCCAGTAGCGCGGCGCGACAGTTCTGTTGCCAATTTTACCCGCTGCGCTTCGCCTCCAGAAAGCGTCGGCGCCGGCTGTCCCAACTGAATGTAACCCAAACCAACATCAACCAAAGTTTGCAGTCTAGCGCCCGCCCTGGGAATATTTTTAAACATTTCCAAAGATTCCTCTACGGTCATGTTCAAAACATCAGAAATCGACTTGCCTTTGTACTTAACTTGCAGGGTTTCCCGGTTGTACCGTGCACCTTTGCAAACCTCACACTGCACGTAAACATCCGGCAGAAAATTCATCGAAATCACGTTCACGCCTTGCCCGCCGCAAGCTTCGCACCTTCCCCCTTTCACGTTAAAAGAAAACTGCCCCGCTTTGTAACCTCTTGCCTTCGCTTCAATGCTTTCGGCAAACAAATCCCGAATTACATCAAAAACTCCCGTGTAAGTAGCGGGATTAGAACGCGGAGTGCGGCCGATGGGAGATTGATCGATAACAATTACCTTATCAACCACATCCTCTAGAGAGCGTTCCCCTTTAGTTTTTAGGGCCTCCATATCGGGTGGTAAAGGAACTTTTTTGGTGATATAATGTTGCAGCGACGGGTACAGCAATTCATTGATTAAAGTTGATTTTCCCGAACCGGAAACTCCCGTCACGCAGACGAGTTTTCCGAGAGGAATTTCCACATCGATATTTTTTAAATTGTTGCGCGTCGCATTTATGATTGAGAGAGCTTTGCCGTTGCCTTTTCTTCTTTCATTAGGGGTTTCAATTACTCGTTTTCCCGACAAATAAGCACCAGTCAAAGATTCCTCTGCCCTTAGCAAATTTTCTAAACTTCCTTCCGAGATGATTTTGCCGCCGTGCACGCCAGCACCGGGCCCGATATCGACAATATGGTCGGCCGCTCGCATGGTTTCTTCATCGTGTTCTACGACTATCAAAGTATTGCCTAAATCGCGCAATTTTGTTAAGGTTTGCAGCAGGCGAAAGTTGTCTCTTTGGTGCAGTCCGATACTCGGTTCGTCCAAAACGTAGAGAACACCAGTCAAACCAGAACCGATTTGAGTCGCTAGCCGAATTCGCTGGGCTTCTCCGCCAGAAAGTGTCATTGCGGCGCGGTCTAAAGTCAGGTAATCTAACCCGACATCAAGCAAAAATTGCAGCCTTGCTTTGATTTCTCTCAGGGCTAAATCGGATATTTGGAATTGCCGATCGCTCAATCCCAAATTATTTACTCGTTCGCGACATTCGCGTATCGAAATACTGGTTAAATCCACAATTCCGTACTGTCCCAACCGCACCGAAAGTGCCTCGGGTTTCAAGCGTTTGCCGTGACAAACCTCGCAAGAGCGATCGACCCGATACTGTTCCAACTTCTGTTTTATCAAATCAGAACCAGTATCGTCATACTGGCGCTGCAACATGGCAATCACGCCATTAAAATCTCTCCTCAAATCAGTGCTGCCGTCGCGCTTTTTACCTTCGGCGCTGCGCTTGGACTCATTGCCGTACAAAATTACCCGCTGGTGTTCGGGCTTTAATCGATACCAAGGAGTGTCGATATCAAACCCGCAAGTATCAGCAATACTGCAAAGCAAAGAGAGATAATAGGAATTGTCTTTGTCTGACCAAGGTGCGATCGCACAATAAAGAGGCGCTTTCTCGTCGGGAACTACCAACTCCGGCGCAAAAGTCCGCAAACTCCCCAAACCGTGGCAGTTCTGGCACGCGCCGTAGGGCGAATTAAACGAAAATAACCTGGGTGAAAGTTCCTCCATTACTGCGCCGTGTTCGGGACAAGCAAAGTTTTCGGAAAATACGATCGGCCCCTGTGGTTGGGAATTTTCATCAGTCGGTAACTCTTCAATGATCGCAATTCCCTCAGAATGGCGCAAACAAGTTGCCAGAGAATCAACTAAACGTTCTTCTAAACCGGGTTTTTTAATTAACCGATCGACAACTATCTCGATATTGTGCGTATGATTTTTATCTAATTCGATATTTTCCGAAAGTTCTAAAATTTCTCCGTTAACTTTGACGCGAATAAATCCTTCCGCAGCTAAACTCGACAATAATTTGCGGTGAGTGCCTTTTTTTCCGCGCACAACTGGTGCCAGAAGGTGAAAGCGAGTGCCGTCTGGAAGTGCCATGACTCGATCGCACATTTCATCAATTGTTTGGGGCGCAATGCAGCGATCGCAAATCGGACAGTGCGGTTCGCCGGCTCTGCCGTAGAGCAATCTGAGATAATCGTAAATTTCTGTAACAGTGCCAACAGTCGATCGCGGGTTGTGAGAAGTTGACTTTTGGTCGATCGAAATAGCCGGACTCAACCCCTCGATCGCGTCCACATCCGGTTTGTCCAACTGTCCCAAAAACTGGCGCGCGTAGGCGCTGAGAGACTCGACGTAGCGGCGCTGTCCCTCGGCAAAAATTGTATCGAAAGCGAGGGAAGACTTACCAGAACCCGAGACGCCAGTAAAAACTATCAGTCGATCGCGCGGCAGTTCCAGATCGATATTTTTCAGGTTGTGCTGTCTCGCACCGCGAACCCGAATCGTATTTTGGTTGTTAGAGTGAGAATTCGTCACATTATGCCCGTTGCGGGATGCACTTGGCTGGCTGTTTGAGGTTTCGGCGCGTTGGGACATGAGAGTAGTGCAAAACAGTGCTTAACCATCTTAGCGCTGCAGATCGAATAGCTGGCATCCAAACTCAAGAATATCAAAGAATTGTCCAATAAGTTTCCGTCGGCCCGTCGGGCAAAACTTTCAATCTTTGATTTTTCAAATCCACTTCAATTCCCAGCGCTTCCATCGGAATCACCCCTAAAAGTGGAGTTTTCCCCTCTGGCAATTCCAAACACTCAAAAGTCCCTTCGCGTCCGCACAGAGAAATCTTGGCATCTTGAAAAATCCTCGCCTCACTAATACCCGTGGCTGTTTCCACAACCACTTGCTTGAGAATTTTCAAACCCAGTCTGGCGAGAACATCTTTAGGCAAACACAAAGTTGTCGCGCCCGTATCCACCAAAACATTTTCTAGAGTAACAGACCTCACTTGCTCCATTGGAATCAGACCATCTTCGGCTTTCCCTTCATCCAGCCGATTCGTAATTACTAAGGTTGTGATAACTTTTCCCATTGGAGTTTCCGTAGTTGTTTCCATTACGTTCCAATTATCATAAATTTCTGCTTTAATTATAGCACATATTTGCACAGATTTTCAGGCAACGATGCACTGCCCATTCTGCACCGCCCTGACGAATATCTATAGCTAAATTATCAAATTATTGCACGCCAATAAATTTGTGAGTTTGCAAAGATAGCCTGTAACTAGGATTTTGTTTGAGCAATCCCAAAATAATGGGAATTGCTGATTTTTGGGAGTTCCATTCTGGTTGCAAGAAAACCGGAATATTCACATTATCTTCCCAATGCTTGTGATAAAATTCAACTTCTTCGCCAGTGCTAATCACCAACTTAATTTCATTAGCTCTCGTCCAAAAAAGCTCTTGCACCGGATATTTAGGATTGACGTGTTCCTTCGGAGAAAGAGTAATCCAAGCCTGGGGGGAAACATCCTGCCAGCAAGCACCGGAAGTTTCAATACTCACCTGCTTGTCAGCTTCTAACAAAGCTTCAACTAACTCCGGCAAATCGCGGTGAATGAAAGGTTCGCCGCCAGTAATGACAACCCTTGGAGACTGCAATTGAGCGAGCAATTGGGCGATCGACTGCGGCACAGACGGCAAACCTTTGCCCCCATTTGCGTAGCCTGTGTCGCACCAAGGACAACGCACAGGGCAACCGGCCAATCTGATAAAATCAACTAAAGTCCCCGTCCAATAACCTTCGCCTTGAACAGTACACTGAAAAGTTTCATGAATTGGTAATTTTAGTTGTAAATTAGACACCAGAAGTTACGCCTCAAATCAATTAATTACGTTGTTTAGATATAATATTCTTAAATTGTTATTTCTTCGCGGTTTGCAGCAAATAAAAACAGTCCTGAACCTATAAACGGGGTTTATGAAAAAAAATTATCCGTTTTATCCCAGAAGCTTGACCCAGCCCAAAAACGGATACCGTGCCACGTACTCCTGTCGTGGAAAGATAAAAATTTTAGACCAAAGTTCAAGATCCCAGATTTATCTGTGGGGTAAATCTAAAATCTAAAATCTAAAATCTAAAATCGACTGACTCAGCAATCCGGTTTCTTCATAGCTTTGGTATGAGTCCTTAGAAATCCACCACAAACCGCAAATAACTCTTTAATTATCCTGTTCCGGTTCCATCAGAGTAGCCCAACGGCGTTTTAGGGCCAAAGTCAGTCCATCAGCAATGGGGACAACACTGAGAGTAACTCTGGGATCGTTACGCAATTTGTCGTTAAAAGTACGAATGGCGGTGGTGCTTTCGTCTTGTACTTGAGGATCGGCAACTCGTCCAGACCACAGAACATTGTCAATTACAATTAAACCGCCATTTCGTACAAGTTGCAGCGATCGCTCAAAATAAGCCTCATAATTTTCTTTATCAGCGTCGATGAAGGCAAAATCAAAGGTTCCAGCTTGTCCCTCGGCTATTAGTTTGTCGAGAGTATTTATTGCGGGACCCAACTGCAAAGAAATCTTATTAGCAACGCCCGCAGCTTCCCAATACCGTCGTGCGATCGCAGTATATTCCTCGCTGACATCGCAGGCAATAATCTGACCGTTTGAAGGCAGCGCTAAAGCTACGCACAGCGAGCTATAACCAGTAAAAACGCCAATTTCTAAGGTTTTGGTCGCTCCCATAAGCTGCACCACGAGCTCCATAAACTGACCTTGTTCGGGAGCAATCTGCATCTGGGCCATAGGATGTTTAGCAGTTTCTTCCCGTAGTGAAGCGAGAATATCTGGCTCCCGCAGAGAAATAGATAACAGATAATCGTAAAGTTGATTTTCTAAGCCAAGAGTTGAGTTCGCCATCGGTTTGTCCTTGCTGCTGACTTTTGATTTTAGATTATAGATGCGCTGTTAATGGAAATCGGAGACTGTAGAGTTAATTTTGGCACCTATTTTGCTGTGGCTGATGACAGGTTGCAGTAGCAGTGTCTCGGTTACACAGAGGCAAATTGCAAAACGCGAGATCTACTTCCAAATCAGTTTATCTCAGCTACAGGTGATTTAGCAGCTCTGGAAAAGAAAAATGGAAGAGGGGAGCGTTTTGAGATTCCTGCTTTTCTAGCACCGTGTAACGCCGTTAGTGATACGATTTCAAAAGATTAATGCAACGGTAGACAAGCTGCAAGCCCATACACAATAAGCTATTGCCCATCTCGCATCTCAAATAAATCTCAAATGTATGAGTTGGGGAGAAAGTGACTTCATCCCGATCGCGAAGTAGACAAACTGCGAAAAATATAAGTATGTCATTGCCAGTGGAATGAAGCAATCCCAGAGGTTGTGATTTGTTTACAGTTTGTTACATTTTTAAGTTTTTTCGTGTCGCTCTACTTAACCCGGAATGACTAATTATTGAGGACTTACGCACTCCCAAAAAAGAAACCGTTTCCTTTAAGCCTTATTTATGGGTTAAAGCCGATTTATTTTCCTGAAACAAACCAGGAGTCGGGAAATCCGGGTGTCTCAGAGTATTACTATTCACTAACAAACTGAGTTTAATAGGACGATTACTTAACTGTCACAGCTTATTCCTCCACACCTAAACAAGCTACCCACAATCAAAATAACATTTCACGATTGAGGTAGAGCAAGTATTTGTGGGCAAAAGCCCGGCTTGTAGCAACCTTTGAGCCGCACTATTACTCATAACTTAGAAACCGGGATTAATAGGACGATTACTTAACTGTCACAGCTTATTCCTCTATACCGAAATAAGCTACCCAAAATCAAAACAACATTCCACCAAGGCATCGCTATGTATTACACTTTCGCAGGTTTTGGTGCCGTCACAGGCATATTTTTGCTGCTAGTTTTTGCCATTCTCCAATGGCTGCACGTCCCTGCCGGCAGTTTTATTGATTGGGTAATTGCCATTGCTATTTTTGAATGGCTGTTGCTGATAGTTACAGTTCCCTGGAATATTCATTTTGAAGCAAAAGAAGTTTTAGCGCAAGCCGCAGAATCGACTAAAAAAAACATTGCTGTCGATCGGGAACAAGTCAAATACGTTACTGTATTAGTTAGCCGATCGCTCTTTGCGGCGATCGCACTTCACCTGTTTAGCGCGATCGCACTTTACGCCCTAGCCGCCACCGGAATTAGTGCTATTGGCTATCTCAGTTCCGGTGCTGCACTGCTGTTAACTGTACTGCGTCCAGCTATCCGAGGTTATCAGTATTTAGCCCAACGGCTGACAAGTATCCGCAGCCAATTTTTGTATCCCCGCGAAGATATTGTCGAACTCCGCAGCCGCTTTGCAGGGTTAGAGTCTACAGTTAGAGACTTGACCAATCAATTAAGTTCAGACAATCCGAATTCGTGGGTGGCTGTCCAAAACCGGGAACGGGAAGCTATCAGAAGAGAACTAACTACTGTATCCGCATCTCTACAATCTTTGCAAGCGACAAATCAGGCAGAACACACTAAACTGAGAAGAGATGCAGAAAGTGCGATCGCCCAACTCACCGATGACGGACAATTTCTCAACCATGTCCGCGAAATCATCCGCTTCTTTAAAGAATCGTAAACTCAGATGATTTTAGATTAAAGAATTGAATAATTGGGAATGACTGATGACTATCTGGCTTGAGAGCTGGCCTACCGTAAAACTCAGGCTCTAAACTGCTATCATTAGTCATTAGTCCAATTCCCAATCCTCAACATCCACTTGTCAATTACCTATCTTTAGATGGATGACAAATAGTCACAGGTAGTTAAAATCTTAAGAAAAACCGAATTTTATCAGTCTTCAGGAAGACTCAGTTAAGGTATTTTCCCTAACAGCAATTTTTCGTAAACTATAACCAAAGATAGTTTGTGAATGAGCTAGCTTTGACCTAGTATTTAAATATAGCGCAAAGACCTTTTTGAAAAGATAACACAGGAATAAATCATGACTAATCGTCAACCAATACCCCCCAAAGAAGAAGTTAGCAAATCAACACCGGCTGACGAACAAATCGAAGCCAATATGGAAGCCCCCCACTACGATAGGGGCATTACTCCTGCGGAGACAGCAGCACGGCAAGAACGGGAAGGGGCTAACTTTATGCACGCCACCACCGAAGGGAAGCAGAAAAGTGCCAAAACTGATGACCAAACCGATGACGAAAGCATTCACACCACCGATGGTTATACAGTAGACAAAGAAGGTCTCGTTAACAATTACGCGATCGAACCGGAAATGTACATCAACGAACCGGGCGATTTGAGAGCAAAAGAAGAAGCTGAAGCCGCAGAACGCGCTCGAATTCTAGCAGAAGTTAAAGATAAAAAAGGCGAGGAAGGAAAACTGACAACGGATGCAGACACCCGTGGCAAAGGGCCGGGCATTATCTAGATTGTGTGGTTGGTAGTTGCGTTTCAGCGCGCGAAATTGCAACTGCAAACCCAAGGGGCAGGTTTTTATAGTTCCGGCAGTTATCGATCGATATTTCCGGTACAGCCCGCCCCTATTTTGTTTGGCATATCGGTTTTTTGAGTTGAGAGGTTACATCATACATCTCTCAATTACCGTATCAATCGGCCAGTTTTCACAGCCTGCTCAAAAACGCCTTAAAATTCCTCAAGCTTTAACATTTTCCCTAAGCCAATTAAACTTAGCCTCAGCTAGCGCCAAATTTTCCAGAACGTTAGGATTGATATCCTCTCGTTCAAATTCTGGTTGATCTAATTCAATATTGCGACCGTATTCTATATGTCTGATCGTACCGCGCATCCTGTCTGCCAGACACAGTGAAATTCCATAATAAAACCGGGAAGCAAAGCCCATATCCTGTTGAAGTTTGATTACTAACTGTCGCCGGGGAATTGCCAGCAAGTGAGTTTCTTCCATTGCCTTCACCGTTGCCAAAGGAGGGCGAGCATCAATGAAAGAGACTTCTCCCACAAGTTCTCCGCTGGCTATTTTAGCTAGTTCTCTAGTCCGTTCAGCCTCGATCAAAACGCTCAAACTCCCCTTCAAAACAATGTAGAGCGCATCTATCTGTCTCCCTTCATGGATTAAAATCCCGCCCGGATCGAGAACTTCCTTTTTGCCTTTTTGGACGATCCAGTTGATATCGTCATTATTTAACTGGCTCAAAATAAAAAGTGCTTTTTTTCTGCTGCTGTCGGCCATAAGTTTTCGCTCTCGATCGCTTCTTCTTTTATATAAAATTTAGATGGCACGCGATCGCCACTTCTTCCGAAGCAGTCCTCGCTCAATACAGTTTTTTATCCTGCCTAACTTCTTTGCAAAACCCCTATGAGGTAGGCTTGGCCCATAGCAGATGAATCACGCTGAATCATAATCTCTAAATACTAGCATTTGTTAAACAATCTTCTTTAACTCGATCTGCCTCCCCAACATCCCGCCAAATGCCCTCTCCAAAGCCATCGGGTTCGTCCACACAGCTTTGGTACGGCATGGGGCGCGACAGACAATGCTCCGCGCCCAGTCTTGCTCACTAAATCGATCGCAAATCAGGATAGCCGGCCAACATATCGTCAGCGGTCAGAGTGTCCCCGTTGGCTTGAGGAGTCCACAGCACCTCAACCGCCAGCAACTGCTCGCTCGATACTCCCCCAATCTGGCGCAAAGCTTGGCGCAAATCTTCAGAATTTTTCACGGCTGGCAATTGCAATTTACCTTGAGAACCGACAATCACCGTCACCACAATATATTCTCCGGGATCTGAATTCAAATCAGAAGCAACCAGCGCACCATTTTCCTGCAAACCAGGCAGGATCTTGCTGCTCCCTGCTTGTCGGAGCTGGTTGTTATAATTCGAGAGCGTTTCTTCAGTAAATTTGCTGCGTTCTGCCAAAGAAAATTGATTAAACTTAGCTTCGGCTGCTTCCAAGCGAGTTTGCACAGATTCAGCGCCCGCGTAAGCCCAGTATTCAGGATGCCGCAGCAGCGCCAGGGTAGATTCTTGCAGCACTTGAGCGCGACCTGCTGCGGTATCGGTATCCGCTTTTAGCGCTAGGGCGTCGAGTTCGGCTTGCAAACCGCGGGCCTCTGCTAGCAAACCGACTTGCAAGCGGGCGACAGATACAGTGGTAGTAGGGGCGCTGTTGCCGAGTTCGTCAGTTCCACCCCCGGCGCGGCGGAAGCTTTGGACGAGGAAATTAGCAATCGAGATAAAAATCAAAATCGAGAACAGGCCGCCAAACCCGCCCCCAAAGCCAAAAAACGGCAGCAAGAACGGGAAACCGAAGCCACCGCCAAAGCCGCCGCCCGGATAGTAGCCTCCTCCCGACGGCGCGTAAGTGCGACTCGGGGATGAGTAACTGCGCGCCGGAGCACTAAAAGATCCGCCGCCGATGCGTCCGCCACTGCGGGCCGCCAGAGCTCCATCAGCGTTACCGAGGGCTAGCGTCAGTACCAGACCGATCGCAAATAGTGATTTCAAAAGCGGTTTGATCTTTGAAATTAGTTGCTTGTACATAAGACCGTTACTATTCGATACATTTATAATTTACCGTCTATCCTGGCTTCTGGGCAGCCTGGTTATAGGTATGAAGCCAGCGAGATATCCGTACCAACCGATCCAACCACAGTTAGGCCTGAGTTTGCAAACGAGAAAAGCTGTAAAGAACTTGCATTCCTTACTAATTCATTCTGGCACCATTCTCAAGAGCCGGCTTTCGGACCTGTTCCACAAAGACTGAATTTCCTGTGGCGAGTACGGGTTGGGATATTCTAGCCCGCCCATAAAATGGTTATTGACAATGGTGCAACATCTCAGTTACTACAAACAATCGACCTCCTGGCTTTTACAGAACTTTACTTAAGTACAGGGCGATCGGCCAACAAGAAGCTTTAGACTTTTAAATAAACGCCGCCAGTCCTAGAAAGCAGGACTTAATCTACCGTAAACAAACATAATGTTTCCAACTCACCGCCCCCGCCGCCTCCGCAACCATCCCCAACTCCGCCGGATGGTACGGGAAAATATCTTGACAACCAGCGATTTAATTTACCCCTTATTTGCCGTACCGGGGGAAGCTTTTGCTAAAGAAGTCACATCGATGCCCGGAGTTTACCAGCTATCGGTAGATAAAATAGTAGAAGAAGCAAAAGAAGTCTACGACCTAGGCATTCCCGCTATTATTTTATTCGGCATTCCCGCAGATAAAGACACAGATGCTACAGGTGCTTGGCACGACTGCGGCATCGTCCAACAAGCGACGGAAGCAGTTAAAAAAGCCGTACCAGATTTAATCGTCATGGTCGATACTTGTCTGTGCGAATATACCAGTCACGGTCACTGCGGCTATTTGGAAGTCGGAGATTTAAGCGGCCGAGTCTTGAACGATCCCACCCTAGAATTGCTCAAGAAAACCGCAGTTGCTCAAGCTAAAGCCGGTGCAGATATTATCGCACCATCGGGAATGATGGACGGTTTTGTCGGAGCAATTCGCGAAGGATTGGACTCCGCTGGATTTGAAGATATTCCCATCATGTCTTACGCGGCAAAATACGCCTCAGCTTATTATGGCCCGTTCCGGGATGCTGCAGATTCTGCTCCGCAATTTGGCGATCGGCGCACCTATCAAATGGACCCCGGAAACGGTCGCGAAGCTCTCAAAGAAATTGCTCTCGACATTGCCGAAGGCGCAGATATGCTGATGGTTAAACCGGCTTTAGCTTACATGGACATCATCTGGCGCGTGAAAGAAGCAACTAACCTGCCAGTTGCTGCTTACAACGTTTCTGGAGAATATGCGATGGTGAAAGCCGCCGCCCTCAACGGTTGGATAGATGAAGAAAGAGTAGTGATGGAAACTTTGACAGGATTTAAGCGTGCTGGTACTGATTTGATTTTGACTTATCACGCCAAAGACGCCGCCCGCTGGCTGCAAAACTGATTCCCTCGATTTGAGATTAGAGATTAAAGAATTGACTCCACAGCACAATCTTCGGGTGTTTTCGTGGAGTCAATACCTCTATCGATAGATGATTTTTGAGCGAGCAATTAGGCAACAGACTAGCTATCGCTTACGCTTACCAATAAACGATGCCTCGAAACCGGGTTTTTACAGTTTCGGTGGGCTGTAACGAAATAGACGTTAGAAAAAACCCGGTTTCTCTGTAGACAAACTCCAAACCCTAAAAAATCAGTCATTCCCCATCTAAAATCTGAAATCTAAAATCTCAAATGGTATGAGTTATAAGTTGAGAATTTTGACTCAAAGAATTTTTTACAGAATTTACCCCAAAAAGTATTAATAATCACTGAAATTAGTTAGAAAATATGTATAACTAAAAATAGTTTTGTAAATGGCGAATTCAACCATTGATAGTTCCCAAGCAAAATCAACTTTCACTCCTGTAAAACAGTAAAAGTAACACAGTTTAGATACAACTTGAAGGCAGATTGAGCATGACATCAACGACTAGGGATTCCAGTCACATTCAATTTTGTATAGGTCGCGATCGCGCAGACATCGTACAGATCCAAGAACTATTTAAAGCCGCCGCCTTTTGGGCGAGGGAACGCAAGATAGAAGATTGGGAAATTGCGATCGCCAACAGCGAACCCGTGGTTACAGTTTGGGACGGCTCACGGGCGATCGGCTTTGCCAGAGCCACCTCAGATGGGATCTATCGAGCTACCATCTGGGATGTCGCCATTCACCCGGATTACCAAGGTGCAGGACTCGGCCGTAAATTAGTGCAAACCGTCTTGAGTCACCCTCGGATGTGCCGAGTAGAGCGAGTTTACCTGATGACAACTTACAAACAAAGCTTCTACGAGCGCATCGGTTTTCAGAAAAACGCTAGCACCACCATGGTACTTGAAAATCAGCTTCTAGAAGAGAATCTCGAATTAGAAATTAGCAACGGCGAATTGCTAACTGCTAATTGTTAAATAAGCAGAAAACTTGCACCCAAATTGCCTCAAAATCTCTTAAATGTAGGGTGCGCAGCGCGCACCTTACTCCCGATAGATAATTTCCCTCTTCCTTCCTTCTTCACTCTTTCATCTTGACGCTTGACTTCTTCCCTCCATCCCTCAATCCGTTAAACAATCCATTCCCTTCTTCGTTCTTCACGAATTTGCCAAAGGAATAGAACACTGAGTTCGGTTAAAATTGCACTCTTCGGACTCAGAAGGCACGGCCAGAACCTCCAACTTGCCGCTCATCAAACTTAAAAGAGTCTGATTCATCAATAACCTCATTCCAGAAGACACCTGAGAATTATCACTGCTCTTGGTAACATCACACTCCAAATCGTGCTTCAGCAAATCCCAAGACTCGCTCCAAGCACTCACTGAACGCTGATCGTCCACCCAAATGTGAACGTACCCAGATTCCGGTGAAGCGTGGGCAGACACAGAAATACTCCCCTCCTCCATCTGAGCAACAGCAGTATCTACCAAATTTACTAAAACTTGTCTAAACCTCGGCAAATCTGCCAATACATAAATCCCAGGATCGGGCGGCAATATCTCCAAACGAATGCCGCGATTAGCAGCTTGCAAGTAAGTTAAATCATCAACCTCGTCAAAAACTTTAGCTAACTGAATCGGCTCAATATCCATCCTTTCAGTGCCGTGTTCAGTTTTAGCAACAGAGATAATTTCATCTATTAATTTCACCAACTTGAGTGCCGCGGCGTGAGCTTGCTCGACAAACTCTCGTTCCTCAGCAGGATCGTCGCACAAATCCGAGAGAATTAATTGCAGCGTACCAATCATAGTGCTCAGGGGCGATCGCAACTCGTGAGAAGTTCGAGCCAAAAAACCCGCCTTAAATTGGCTCATCTCCGATGCCATCTGATAAGCCAATTGAGTTTGCTTAAGTTGCTCGGAAAGGGCATCAAACTTCTCTAAGTGAATTTCTTGAGGAGGAGGTGCCACTTTGGGCGCAGGTTCGGGCTGTTGCGAGCTTTTTTGCCGCAGGCGCCAAATCAAACTGCTTCCCAAACCCAGCCCCAGTCCCATACCTAAATATATAAAGTCGCTCCAGCCGATCGGCGCCATATTGCTTTGCCTTGGAGTTTAGCTTTTAGCATTCTAACTCGATAGTGCCTTGTCGCAAGATTTCCCAATCGCTGCCAGTCCATTTAGCCACAGTCGAAGGCAAACTCGAAGCTGTCGTCGCTGTTGCTAATTCAGAAGGAACTAATGTCAACACTTCCGGAAACTGAGCCTCAATTTCTGCCACCGATTCCAGAGGCGGCTGGCCGGATACATTAGCACTGGTAGTAGCCAAAGGGCCTGTCTGCTCTAGAATCTTGAGCGCAAGGGGAAAGTTAGGAACTCGTACTCCGATTGTAGTCGGATCGATGGGATTCATGGCCGCCGGGACTTTTGGCGAAGCCGGCAGCACCAAAGTTAACGCCCCCGGCCAATAGGATTCGGCTACTTGCTGCCACAAGTTTAACTCTGCTGGACTTCCCTGCACGTAAGGCCACAAAGCCCTCGCCGATGCTGCCATCAAAATCAGCGGTTTGTCTTGACTGCGGCGTTTAGCTGCAAAAATCAACTCCGAGCGATCGGGACGCGCAGCCAAAGCGGGTACAGTATCTGTAGGAAAACTGACGATATGATTACCAGAAATTGCCCCTTGAATCAAGGAGTCGATCGAAACTTGCGCCATTCGATTTTAGATTTTAGATTTTAGATTTTAGATTGAGAAATTGCGCCTGCATTTTCTTGAAATAATTATAGCCGCTTTTCCCGATCTTGTTGTGCAGCATTTTTTTGAAATCCGACAATTCCTCTTCACCGCTGAATGCACGCTTGGGAACTATAAAGTATGCTTGTCTTGACACAGGATAGAGAGACGGGAAAGGATAAATTAATAATAAATTGTTGGTTTCAATAAAGACTTTAAAAGCTTCCCCTTTAAAGTTTCCTTCCCAACTCGGAGTTTTAAATGTCAGCCGCTCTCCTATCACTTCCACAGTCGTAGGTTCCCCCCAGTTCATCTCCATGAAGCCCCTAGGCATCTCTATGTTTATGTCGCGGGGGTTCACAAAAAAAATATCTACAATTTTACCCAATAAGACTAGCAGGGCTACAAAAAAAACGCCCACCACTAACAAGTAGATTTCTTTGAATATAATTGCTATCACAATAAAGGAGACTCCTATTAGTAATTCCCTTTTAACGAATTTTCTATTGAGAGATTTTGAGGTTTGTTCTGTATCCCCATCAAGAGCTTCCATGGAATCTTGAAAATTCAGTTGAAACTCAAAATTTCTGGCTTGCATATCAACAACTTGAGGAACTGGCGGAATATTGCTGTATAGCAATTCTCTAAACCCTTGAAGCTGCTGTTGATTAAATGGTTTTTTTGGAAAAAAATGCGGTATGTTGGAAAACTCGTCAAAATAGATAACGAACAAACTTTTTGTCTCTAACCAGTGCGAGTAAAATAGCCACTTGAGTTTGAGGCTAACCTTTGCAGTTTCTAACTCCAGTCCACATTCAGTCATTTTTAGAGTAACAAGTTCGTGCCAAATATTAGTTTTCTGTCTCCACGGAGAGAGTAACAGGAGTACCAAAAATTGAAATAGCCAATGAAGAAGTTGTAAAATTGCCCCTATTAACAAAAAAGGTCCAACTGAAATTCCCGGTTCGATGCCAAATTTTATCGTCGGAAAGAAAAGCATATACCAAAAGAACAACCGATTGAAGGAGCTGATATTGCACCACTTTAAGAAATTCACAAGAGGGAGGTAGCAGATGCCAAAACCTAGAATGAAATAACCCCATAGGGGATGTTGGTCAGCGATAATATTGACAATTCCCCACCCCACAAGAACGATAGGAAGACTCCACAACTTGACTGTCTCGAAAGGATTCAATTTCCGGGAAATTCTATTAGCTTCTAAATATTCTTTGAAAGTAAACTGGTATTCCAACTTCACAGTGATACCTCTTGGGTGCTGAGTGCGATCGCAGTTTTTACCCCAACTATAATCTCTCAAAATCAAGCAAGTATACAGAGTCGAAAAATTCTCTCTTTGCTAGCCTTGCTTCCTACCGCCGATAGGCTAAAGCAAACCGATCGATTCCTGCTAAATCAGAAAATATCTGAACTTCACGGTAACTCCCGTGACTTTGCAGCATATCAGCTACCGCCTCAGCTTGTCCCGCCATCATCTCCACCAACCAAACTCCCCCGGATTCTAAATAATCGGGAGCCGTTTCTACCAAATGCCTGATGCAATCTAACCCGTCCAAACCGCCATCTAACGCCAAATGAGGTTCGTGCTTCAAAACTTCCGGTTGCAGAGTCAGCACGGTGCTGCTGGGAATGTAAGGCGGGTTAGAGACCATGCCGCTGACTTGACCTTTGAGAAAGGCTAACGGTTCCCACCACAAACCTTGATAAAAATTAATTCGCGATGAAAAACCCAAATTCTCAGCATTTAGTCGAGCAACTGCCAAAGCTTCCGAACTGCAATCTACGGCATAAACCCTAGCATTTGTCAACGCAGAAGCCAAGCCGATCGCGATCGCCCCGCTGCCCGTCCCCAAATCCACCCAATGCGATTTGGCAAATTCTTCCCCCCGAAGCTCCCAGAAGTTTAAATTTTCTCCCCCCCTTAGTAAGGGGGGGTTGGGGGGGGTAGATTTTTGATTAATATTTTCTGCTTCTAAACGGCTTTTAACAGCTTCTACAGCCAAATCGATCAGCAATTCCGTTTCAGGACGCGGAATTAGCACCGCCGGCGTTACTTTGAGCGAAAAATGCCGCCAATGTGCAACTCCCATTAAATACTGCACCGGCACCCGTTCCTGCAAGCGCCGCTGCCACAATTGAGCAAGTTCAGATAAAGACAACTTTAATTCTATTTTTGGCAAATCTTTAAACGACTCCAAACGCAGAGCCAACCTATCCAAACCAGCCAGCTCTTGCAACAGCCAGTCGATTTCTGCCAGGGGAATGTCATAGGTAATCGCCTCGGTTTTAGCTTGATTCATCCACTGCCAAACCTCTAAACCCGAAACTAACATAAGACTTTGGTAATAATTGCTAATTGCTAATTTCTAATCCGTAAATAGTAGGTTGAGTCGAGAAACCCAACCTACTAATCAATGACTGATAACTGATGACTGATGACTGCTGGCTAACTATTAGCGAGCCGGTCGAGCTGGAGCCGGAGAGGCTGGAGCCGGCCGAGCTGGAGCCGGAGCCACCTGTTGATTTTGGCCCGCACCAGAAGGTTGGAGCGATCGCACAAATTCCAGCGACTCCCGCGACGGAATCAAAATCATTTGGGTCAAAAACGGGTCGTTCTCAGTACGCAAAGCTTCCAAAACGCTCTCCAAGTTCACCACCTCAATCTTAATTGTGGCGGTCACGTTCGGCTGCTGCTGCTTAAAACGATCGACCATGCCCTGTAAATCCTCCTTGTTAAAAAACAAGGGAATCACCTCTTGCTGACCCCGCTGAATCGTCAAATAACCATTTTCCGCACCGCCTCTGGCCAAAAACAGAGGTACACCGTTGAACTCGTTAACTTGTTGACCAGTCTGCTGAAGTACAGTTTTAGCCGACTGCACCTGCTGCGGAGCCGGAACGAAAGCAAATTGCACTTCCTCCGGCTTGCCTTTATTTGCTTGAGTGATCTGATAAATTTCCCCCAGCGACACCGGCATCACGCGCACCGAGGCCGCCAACTGAGGATTTCTGGTTTTCAGTTGATCGACAAAAGCTTGAGCATCTTTTTGGCTGATGAAAATTCCCGCCACGGAAGCATTACCAGTTTGACCCTGACCCTGCTTGGGAACAGAAGCGATCAGGGGCGCACCCTGAGCGTCTGTAATCGTAAATACTGGCACCGATCGCAATTTTTCCAAAATTTGCGGCTCCGGCAGTGCCAGTGCAGACATCTTGCCAATTGGGGAGGGGCCCAGCAGAGTGCTGCCGACAATTCCCAATATTGCGCCCAAACGAACTAATGATTTCATGTTTTTTCCATCAGGAGCGATCCTGAAACACATTAACGCAAAGACTGGCGACTTAACACGATCGTCAAAAACTGCCTCAATTTGTTTTCATTTTGACGAAATGTAAACATCTGAGACAGTTCTGCTTAAATCTATTATTTAACATTGTGCGATCGGGATGACAGGATTTGAACCTGCGACATCCTGCTCCCAAAGCAGGCGCGCTACCAAGCTGCGCTACATCCCGGTGTTATAGTTAGCTAACCTCTAACCATTAACACACAAAACCGCTTGCTTGTCAAGCTTTATTAAATATTTAGCTCTAGATGCAGCTAAGGCAAAGTTTTTTTCAGGTTGTGCGGTTTGACCCCACCCAAAAACCGATACCAGCCCCTAACTCCTATCGTGTTCGGCTCAAATCGACTGACAATACTTGCACAGCTTCATAAGGGCCCTGATACCGAGATACATCCACGCCTCACTGACCGCAGCGCACAGGTGCATTCGGTGTTGGCAGCGTCAATATTGTATTGTATTTCCTCAACAAATCAACGCCGACCTGCACCTCGCTCGCTAATCTGGATACCAAAACATACCTTTAATCCCCTCTGGATCGGACATAAAGCCCAAATTGCGGTAAAAGTCCACCACTTGAGGATCAGCAAATAAGGTAATGTTGCTGATATCTTCACTGCGGAGTTTTTTAATGATGTATTTCATCAGCGCTTTGCCCATGCCCTTGCCCTGGTAGTCGGGATGAACTACCACATCCCAAAGCGTGGCATTAAAAGCATGGTCTGAAGTCGCTCTGGCGAAACCCACCAGCCGTCGCTGGCTGCCCCGCATCTCCCACATAGAGACGACTAGGAAGCTGTGCTGAATAGCTTTTTTGACTTTACGCAGGGGACGGCGGGACCAACCCACTGCATTACAAAGTTCTTCGAGTTCGTAGAGGTCAATGTCCCGATCGCAACTGAAAAAGATGCGAGCGTTGCCGCTGGCGGGTTTGCGAAACGTTGGGGAAAGCGGATCGCCTAACCCAACAGCCACATCTTCCTCAAAATCCGCTGTTTGGGGTACAGAGGCAGACTCAGAACTACTAAATAAGTTTTTCCAAAAACCCATGCAGGCGCGGTTAAGGTAGTAGAAGTTGGACCACGAGAAAGAGAACCCGAAAGATAAATCCACTCCGATCGGCGTGGGATGAATTGCGGGTAACCTCTTGAGGAACAGTTTACGGTACACTCATCTTACGCCGAAAACAGGGATTTGTCGTCCAACATTGAGTCTGCGCTTTTTTGATTCTGTCAAGTTTGGTAGAACTGTTCTGCTAGCCAGTGCCCGGACAACCCGCTTTTAAGGTAAAATTTGTTGCCGAACCAGGACAGAGGCATTTTGGGAATTGCTTCTTTTGAGTGCCGCCGATCGCGTCGGAACTTATACCCTTGGTGGGAAATACCACTGGAATGGCGCAACGGTGACATTCTCGTGATAAGTTCTCAGACAGATTTGACTTTTGCTTTTAGTGAGGAGACGGGCACAATTTAAGTCGAATCGTCGAATCGAAAATCCCATTGCCATAAGGCATGGAAGAGTCAATACCTCATATATCTCCCGCACCTTCTCCTCAATTATGGCTTCGGGTTTAAAACCATCTACACTAGAACTCCTCAAGCGCTTTAACCGAGCGTTTCCGCAGTTTTATGAGCAATTTGTCAGCAGCGAAATCCAGTTGCAAAACCTCAAATTAGCTTACCAGCTTTACAAAACTCGGCAAGCAGTCATCGAAATCCGAGCCGAAGGTAACAAAAGTGCCCTGCATTTTGCTTACCGGAACCAGTCTTTTCTACTGAGCGATATTTTTGGAGTGCTCGCGGCCTACGGACTGACAATTCACAGTCTGAGTCTGTACGGTCAAATTTACCCGCCCATGCTGGTATTTATCAAATTGGTCGTATCTCGCGGTGGCAAGGTATTGGCAGATAAAACAGCAGAAAACGTCTGTAGAGCCGTTCGAGAGGCCTTGGCGGGACATTTTGAGGTTGAAGAGATGTTGGCGGTGGAATTTAATTTAGACGCGGGTTTGGAAGATGTGGCAACTGAATTCTACGTCGATCCGGTTTTCCACTTGCCAGCTTTGCTGATTGAAGCAGATAATCAACCTGGACTTTTTTACAAAGTTATGTATGCCATCTGGCAAGAGGATTTGTTGGTCGTAAATGCTAATTTGCTGGTTTGGCGGGGGCGAACTCGCCTAATTCTCTACTTGTTGGGGCCCAATGAAAGTTTAATTCCCGAATATCTGGGGCAGAAAATCGCTGAGGGGGTGCGACAAAGATTGCTGGGCGAGCGATTTTAGGGCAAGTTAGCGATGATATCTAAATAACTAGATTTCTCTAAGTAGACATTAGTTTACAGAAGTTTTCCAGTGAGATAGGGCAAAAAGATCGACACCATTACCATTGTTCGTACAAACGAGTCTAGATAGCGGTTATTATAAACACGGGAGACCCCGAAACGATGTTGTCAAGCTTTTTAAGCTTGATGGCGTACTTTATCTACAAAATAACCGCCTTATACCAATTCACTATGAAGATACACTAAATGAGGCTGATGTCTTTCTGGTTGGAACTATATCCTTAGCGTTATATTAAATGCAGCTTCATAGTGAATTGGTATTAATAGAAAAGATATGCCAGAGACATAGGGGAGTTTCACCAGCAATATAGCAATTCTTGCAGGAGTCGTAAATTTTTTACCCCACCCCAACCCTCCCCGAACCCGCTCTGAGTTTTTAATAAATTCACCAATGATGGGAGGATTGCTATATTGCTGACTTTTTTTAGTTCGTAAAATCAGCTTGCGGAACTACACGCAAAAGTCGTAAGTATTCGCAAAAATCCCCTAAAATTACGTATTACCTCTTTCAAAACTAGGTATAAGTAAGGCTACTTAGCTATATAAGTGATAGATTAAAGCATTGTTGAATCATCACAATTTTTCTGGTTTAATAGTTGAATGTGGAAAGTACGAATTTAATTTGGACTAGACTACCAAAATATTTGTAATCAAAATTGATACTGAGATTCCGAAGATTTACGATTTCCAAATCGGCTAAAACTGGGAAAATTGTTGTCGAAAAATGCGCTCAAAAAATCGCGCTGATGTATGTCATGCTTGCGAGTATCATACAGCAGACAGAAAATTGAATACTGCAAAAAACATATAACGCTGGGAGAGAAGGAATATTTATTCCAGGGCGATCGGATAAAAGGGCAAGTTAGGCCAAGATTGCCAGTGAAGTGGAGAAAAATCTTGTAGCGTTAACTTAAGACCGCGCGTTGCAGCAGGAAGTAAGAGGTAAATCGATAAAGTTGAGTCTTCTTGACTTACTTATAGCGCTTCTTGAGTAGATGAGGTAAGCAATTTCACTGAAAAAGCTTTAGAAAACAGGGTTTCGGCGTACTCTCTCTTTCTGAGAAAGGCTATACATAGGTTTACATAGGTCTTATGGAGCGGGTAGGATAAAAGTATGGCAACAATCGACATCCTAGGGGTTCGGCACGCTTACGATTTGACGGCTCCGACTGCTACTTCCCCGGTTCTGGTATTTGTCCATGGCTGGCTGTTAAGCCGCCACTACTGGCAACCTTTGACCGATCGCTTGGCATCAAACTATCAGTGCCTTACCTATGATTTACGGGGGTTTGGCGATTCTCAATCGGACGCAGGCGATGCTCGTCCATGTTCCAAACCGCTAAATTCCTGTTACACTCCCGCAGCTTACGCTCGCGATTTGGAACTTTTACTCGAAAAACTCGATATATCTTCTGCTTGGCTGGTGGGACACTCTCTGGGCGGTACGATCGCTCTATGGGGAGCCAGCCAATTGTCCGATCGTATTAAAGGTGTGGTCTGCATCAATGCAGGGGGTGGCATCTATCTTAAGGAAGAATTCGAGCGGTTTCGAGCGGTCGGCAAGCAGCTAGTAACAATGCGTCCGGCCTGGCTGCCTCGCTTGCCCTTAGCAGATTTCGTCTTTGCCCGCGATTCTGTAGCCCGCTCGATCGGAAGATCTTGGGGACGGCAGCGCTTAATAGATTTCGTGGGAGCTCATCCAGAGGCAGCTTTGGGGGCTTTGTTGGACTCGACCACAGAAGCGGAGATTCACCTCTTGCCACAAATTGTGTCCCAACTCAAGCAGCCTGTTTATTTTATTGCCGGTACTAAAGACAAAATTATGGAACCAAAATACGTGCTGCATTTGGCTAGCTTTCATTGGATGTTCCAAGGTTGCGGCGAGAATGTCCTTCAGCTTCCCGATTGTGGCCATTTGGCAATGGTGGAACAGCCGGATGCAGTGGTTAGTTACCTGCAAAATATTCTGAAAGAACACACTTAAAGCGAATTGGGTCAAGGAAAGCCGACGAATCAGGCATTGGACCCAGATCCGGTTCGGGGAAACGAAGCTCCCAAATAGAAAGTTATAGCAGAAGGAAAAAGGAATAAGGAAGAAGGCTTGAGTTGTTCTCTAGGAGAGAGGAAAGTAATGGGCCAGATGGGGAAAGTGCGATTAAGAACGTCCTAAGCGTCCGGGCGGTTGCTATACAAGTTAAAAGTTAAAACATTCTTCCTTCTTGCCTGTTCCTTCTGCCTTTGCCTAAATCTGTTATCTTAAATAGATAAGTCTGCCCGCTCGCCCTCTTCGGACAGACGTTTCGATTAAATAGTGGCTTTCAACTCTAAATTCTAATTCTGCTTAAATATCTGTGCGCGTTAACCTCACCGATCGGCAACAACACATCCTTTGGGCAACGGTTCGCCACTACATAGCTACAGCGGAACCCGTTGGCTCAAAAGCTTTGGCTGACGAATTCAACCTCAGCGTCAGCCCAGCTACAATTCGCAATGCGATGGGGACTCTTGAAAAAGCTGGACTGCTTTATCAGCCCCACACTTCGGCAGGACGAGTCCCCTCTGACTCCGGCTACCGAATTTATGTAGACCAGTTGATTCAGCCCTCTGATACGCTCGCCCGCAAGGTGGAACAGGTACTAGACCAACTCAATTGGTCGGATGGTCGCATGGACGCGGCACTCCGTGGCGCTGCTCAAATCCTGGCAACTATCAGCGGTTACATAGCCATGATCACCATACCGCAAACCAATATGGCTTGCTTGCGCCACTTGCAACTGGTGCAGCTAGAGCCGGGAAAGGTGATGCTGATCGTGGTGACGGATGCTTACGAAACTCAATCGGTTTTGGTGCAGTTGCCGAGGGACGCAGAAGGTAACACGCCTGATGCCGAAATTGTCGATCGCCAATTGCAGATTTTGTCGAATTTTTTGAACACCAAGTTGCGCGGACGATCGCTCTTGGAACTCTCGGCTGTAGACTGGAGCGAGTTAGACCGGGACTTTGAGCTGTACGCTGAGTGGGTGGGAACGATGCTGACTGCTTTGAGCAGCCGCCAAAGCAATCCAACCTACACGCGTATTCTAATCGGCGGTTTGGCAGAAGCGCTGCGCTTGCCTGAGTTTTCGCAGTTGCAGCAAGTTCAAACTTTGGTGCAATTGCTCGAACAAGAGCAGGAACTGCTTTGGCCTTTGATTTTTGAATCGCCTGAGTTAGACACCCCCGGCAAGCGGGTAACGGTGCGTATTGGTTCGGAAAATTCCTTAGAACCAATTCGTGGTTGTACTTTGATTTCTTCGACTTACCGCCGGGGATCGGTCCCGGTGGGTAGTGTTGGGGTTTTGGGACCGACGCGGATGGTTTACGAAAATGCGATCGCGGTGGTGGAAGCGGCAGCCGATTATTTGTCAGAAGCTATTGGTGGAAATCGAGTTAGTTTTCCTGATGGCGATCGAGGGCGATCGGATCATCCCTTGTTAGATGCACCCTGATGTGATATCCCCAAGCTTAACTGGCTTGGGGTTTTATTGTCTGTGGACGTACTCGCAACCTTTATAAACCGGGTTTTGTGACAAAAAACTTAGGCTTTTATCCCACATTCCGCACCTTGGGGTGTTACACAGCATATTTACGCAGAAAACTATATCTTTAAAGTAATAAATTATGCTTTTAATTTTTTTTTATACGTTAATCTACGGTATTATAGTATAACTTATAGTTTTATTGCTGCATAAAAATAAGTAAAAACCGATAGTGACACTTGAGGGTGCGCAATGTGGTTTTATACTCTTTGTGGGGTAAGAAACTAAAGCTTCGCGCTTGACCAGAGAGTTTCGTAAACAACCCGGTTTCTGCGTCCATGAGCGACTCGGAAAGTGGCAGGAGTTGCGGGCGATCGACTTTCCAGCGATCGGGAGCAAGAGATGGCGATGGTGAGCGATCGCGCATTTAGAGAAAGTGGTCGCGGAGTGTTAGTCGAATGGGAGGTTTAGCAGCTTAACCGATGAGTTTTGTTGCAAACCGGGTGGGCGATCCCCCGCCCTAGGGATAGCGGCTGCGACAAATAAATTGAGGAGGCGCGAAGCCCGCGATCGTCGATTCCCAAGGCAGCAGAATGTCAAAATATTAAGACATTTTAGAGAGTTCGTCAAAAACAACTAAAAAAGATTAGTGTGGAGATGAAAGCAATATTTCTTTTGGGAATAGCCCGGCTTAGACAATTGCAAATAACTTGCAGTGAATTTGGCTTGATTGCAATTCAAAAAAAAATTAACTGCTGAGTTAAGCTCGAAACTAAATTTAGGGAATTTTCTTTTAGCATTCAATGAAATCGACTGATAAAACTAAGAATACCTTTGCGATAACAACGCCTCTGTATTATGTAAACGATTTACCTCACGTTGGCAGTGCTTACACGACTATGGCTGCAGATGCCCTAGCCAGATTTGAGCGGCTGCGGGGTAAATCTGTTTTGCTGGTGACGGGGACCGACGAACACGGGCAGAAAATTCAGCGGACAGCCGAGAGTTTGGGACGATCGCCCCAAGCTCACTGCGATTCAGTGGTTCCGGCGTTTGAGGCGCTTTGGGAGCAACTCGACATCCAGTACGATCGCTTCATCCGCACAACTTCGCGACGCCACGAGTACATTGTCAAAGAATTTTTCCACCGCGTCTGGAACTCCGGCGACATCTACTTGAACCAGCAACAAGGCTGGTACTGCGTCTCCTGTGAAGAATTTAAGGATGAAAGGGAATTGTTGCCGGGCAATCGGTGTTCCGTCCACACCAGCAAGGAAGTTGAGTGGCGCGACGAGGAAAATTACTTTTTCCGTCTCTCGCGCTATCAAGACCAACTGCTGGCATTTTACGCAGAACGTCCCGACTTCATCGCGCCGGAAAGCCGACGCAACGAAGTGCTCAGTTTCGTCAACTCTGGACTGCAAGACTTTTCGATTTCTAGAGTGAATCTCGAATGGGGTCTACCAATGCCAGTTGACCCCAGTCACAGCATCTACGTCTGGTTTGACGCTTTGCTGGGATACGTCACCGCCTTGCTAGATCCGGACAGTGACCCAATCTTGGAGAATGCTTTATCTAAATGGTGGCCGATTGACTTGCACTTGATCGGCAAAGATATTCTTCGCTTCCACGCAGTTTACTGGCCGGCAATGCTGATGTCAGCGGATCTACCGATGCCGGGTCGCGTTTTCGCACACGGGTTTTTGACCAAAGACGGCAAAAAAATGGGGAAAACGGAGGGTAATACTTTAAACCCTGTCGAATTGGTCAACAAATACGGCGCTGATGCAGTACGTTACTATTTCCTCAAAGAAATTGAGTTCGGAGAGGACGGCGATTTTAACGAAACTCGGTTTATCAATATATTGAATGCTGAGCTAGCAAATGATTTGGGAAATTTGCTTAATCGTACCTTAAACATGGCTCGCAAATATTGTGGTGGCTGCGTACCAAATGTGTTGGGAGAAAACATTGAGGACGACAACCTTCTCAAGGCTATGAGCCGGGGTTTGGGCGACCGAGTAGCGGGTTTTTACGAAGACTTGGCTTTTAGCAAGGCTTGCGAAGCCGTACTTGCATTAGTTCGAGCCGGGAACAAGTTTATTGACGTGCAAGCACCTTGGAGTTTGTACAAGCAGGGACAGATCGAAAGTGTCGCACAGGTGCTATATTCTGTTCTGGAATCTGTTAGACTAGCATCTTACCTTTTATCGCCGATTATTCCCAATATCAGCAACGCTATCTATCAGCAGCTAGGTTTTTCAATTGACTTTAACGATCGAGTTACAGTTAACAGTTTAGCGAATTTTGCAGCTCATGCTGCCTGGGGCGCTTTGCCTGCAAACCAAACTCTGGGGGAACCCCAACCTGTTTTTAAGCGGCTCGAACTGCTGTAAACAGTACCTTCATAGTTGGCAGTCAGCGATCTAGGTGTTATGACAGACTACGAATTAGCAGTTATTTCCTTACCAATCTTTCATAAAAATTGAGGCATAACAATCATGTTGAATAGAATAGAAAGCAACGACCTTTTTACGCCGGAACAGGTTCTAGAAAATCGGGGTAGAGTGGCAATTTTTATTGACGGTTCTAACCTTTTTTACGCAGCTTTGCAGTTAGGAATTGAGATTGATTACACTAAGCTGTTGTGCCGTTTAACTGCGGGTTCGCGGCTGCTGCGCTCTTTCTTCTACACGGGTGTCGATCGCACTAACGAGAAACAGCAGGGGTTTTTGCTGTGGATGCGCCGCAACGGCTACCGCGTGATTTCTAAGGATTTGGTACAGTTGCCAGATGGTTCTAAGAAGGCGAATTTAGATGTAGAAATCGCGGTGGATATGATGGCTTTAGTGGGGTCTTACGACACGGCGGTACTGGTGAGCGGTGACGGCGATTTGGCTTATGCTGTAGACGCTGTGAGCTATCGCGGTGTGCGGGTGGAGGTGGTGAGTTTGCGATCGATGACGAGCGACAGTTTGATTAATGTAGCCGATCGCTATATCGATTTGGAAATGATTAAGGACGACATCCAAAAAACATCGCGCCCTAATTATGCTTACCGCCCTTTGTCTGGTCTGAGCTTGATGGAGGAACACGACGACAGATAGGGATTTGGTAATGGATAATGCGTAACGGGTAATGGGTGATGGTTAATGGTTTGAATAATGGAGAATTAGAAGTTAAAAATTTTAACAAAGCATGAAACTTTTTTAATTTTTGATTAAGTGTTTTTCAATACCCAATTATCAATTACCGATTCCCAATTACCGATTGCCAATTCCCAATGCCCAATGATTAATCTCACATCCCAACTTTCCCATTTCAAATCCCCAAAATGGAGGCTGCTATTTTTAGCAGCACTGCTTTTGGGGATTGATTCTTGTTCAGTTCCGCAAGAGACTCAAAAGAATAAATTAGCTGAAGATCTCCAAACTGCTCAACAGTCAAACAGCACTTTAACTTTAAACAAAGTAACTCTAGAACAAGCAAACGAAAAGGGCGAGACGTTCTGGAAAGTAAACTCGCAAAATGCCGTTTACAGCAAAGATAAAAAGATAGTTAACGTTGAGAAACCTGTAGGCAAATTGTTTCAGGACGGCAAAGAGATTTATGACATTCAGGGAGAAACCGGGCAGGTATTTCAGGAAGGAAATCAGATTTTTCTCAAAGGTAACATAGTCGCTACAGACCTGAAAAATGGAGTGGTGTTACGCGGAAATGAGTTGGAGTGGCGACCAAAGGAGGATGTTTTAGTTGTCCGTAACAATTTGACGGGAGAGAACAAACAGGTGACGGTTTCAGCGAAGGAAGCGCGGGTTTTCAGCAGGGCTAAGAGGATGGAGTTATTCGGTTCTGTGGTGGCCAATGTTAAAGATCCGATTTTGCAATTGCGAACCGAGCACTTAGTGTGGTTTGTGGGGCAACAAAAGGTAAACAGCGACAAACCCACTCAAATAGACAGATACAAAGATAAAATAGTAACAGACAGCGGTTTTGCCGACCAAGTAGATGTAGACTTAAAGACCAAGATTGCGACGCTGACAAAAAATGCTCAGTTGATGCCATCAGACCCACCGCTGCAAATAGAAAGCAGTTTGATGAGTTGGAATTTTCCCGCGCAATATGTGATATCGCCCGGGCCTGTGAAGGTTTTGCACCGCGTGGAAAAGGTGACGATGACTGGCGATACGGGGCGCGGAGATTTAGAGAAAAAAATATTTTATTTGACGGGCAATGTGGTAGGAATTGGGGAAAAACGTCAAGCTCAATTAAATACCGATCGAGTAACGTGGTATTTAACTAACCAGACTTTCGACGCCGAAGGAAATGTGGTTTACAAGCAACTACATCCGGTGTTTAATTTGACTGGACCGAGGGCAGCGGGAGAGCTGAAAAATCAAACTGTGATTGTCAAAGGCGACGGTGGCGGTGGCCAAGTGGTTACGGAATTTGTACCGGACGAGTATAAGGGAAATTTGGGACAGTAGAGGGAGTTGCAACTGCAGATGTTGGCAGATTAACGCAGGGGAAAACGGATCTAATTAAGATTAGATTTAGTAAGGAGCGGTTGGGATGACAACAACTTTAGAAAAGTTAGAAGGACTCGATGAATCTATCTTAATTGATGGGTTCAGTTGTAGAGAGTTTAAGGCTGTTGAAAAGTTACTCTCGCGTTCCGGGGTGAGACTGCAGTTTTTAGATAGGGTATTTGAGATTAAGCTGTTCAGCATCTAAAACGCATATTGTACTATAGCAATCCTAAATCATTATCATGATTGTGATACAATTATATGCAATACTCGATCGTGACCATAAAAAAATGAATAACTTACAGCTGCAACAAAAAGATAGGCAAAAAAAATAGATTGTTTAGAATCTTTCATTAGAAGCGATATCGATGCAAGAGAACTAAAACGAGCAATAGCTGTAAGGATGGCGCTCTCAGGTAATATATACCATGAAATCAGCAATATTTTAGGTGTAAGTAATTTTTTTATTGGTTATTGGAAAAAACAATTTAAAACCAAAGGCCTCGCCGGAATCTAACTAGGAGATAAAGGGTCAAAAGGGTATTTAACAGCTCGACAAAATATTGAAGTAATCGAGTGGTTAAAGAATAAAGAATATTGGAATTTAGATGAGCTGGTTACTTATGTAGAGCGAGAGTTTGGTGTGATCTATAAATCA